>CAZXAI010000014.1:12570-16073 GCA_964638265.1 uncultured Zetaproteobacteria bacterium | reverse complement strand
TAATCATCCTGATCATAGCTGCCCGCTATTGGCAGGAACGGTTCATCCGGTGAAAACATTTCCAGGGTTATAATGCCTTCATGCACCATCTGTGCGGCCTGTATCGCAGTTGTATAGTTGCCCAATTCAGAAGCGATGCGAGCCAGCGTGCATAAACGGGCAATGCTCGATTGTAGCTGCTCGGTATTGAGCAGTATATTCAGGGCGGCGGACAGACAGGCGTAGCGTTGTTGGCTGCTGCTCTCTTGGTTGTGCGCCATGGCATAGGCGCTTAAGGCATTGCGGACTTGTTCCCAGTCATCAGCAGCTTGTCCTGTCTGAACCTGCTCTATCCATAGTGGCAACAGTACCTTGGCAAAAGAACGTCCTTCGATGGCATGTTGCCAGTAAGAGAGATCATCCGGCAGATCAATGGATTCCAGCTCGTGCAGGAGCAGGAAACCTTCACTGGCGAGCGCTTCGGCTCTGTCCTGTTTGCAGAAAAACACCTGCCGGTGCCAGGAGAGCGGGGTGAATTCAGGCGGAACAGGAACGAGCAAGTGGAGCGAAGGTATCAGCCGATAAGGGGCGAAGCCTTGCTGCTGCATGCGTGTTGTCAGTGCTTCATCCATGCCATGTTCATCCATGGCTTTGATCATTACAATGGGGGATAATGCATCAGGCAGGGCAAAAAGGATGCTGTTGCTGTCTATTCCATTTTCCGCATGAATGATAATATCTGCACCTGTTTGCAAGAAGCTGGATGCATCGTTGCTCGATCCGGTGTGGAGTTGGCCGAATGTGTTTTTTCTGGCGCTTTCTGCTATGGCCTGTTGTTTGTTCGGTGCATGGTTTAAGGCCAGTACAGCTCCGTCGGCGCCCACCTCTTTTGCCAGGCTTAAGCTATAACAGCCATATTCGGCGCTACAGTCCAGAACCCGCATGCCCGGTTTGGCGATATGTCGTAAAAAACGTAATTCATCCTCATACCAGTCGCCCTGCTCTGTTAAGGCATAGGTGCTGATCTCCTTCAAATCACGAGGCGTCAGGATTGCGATGTCATGGTTCATGGTCAGCTCAGTCAATGCCGGTTGCACTTCGATAAAAGCGGGTTGGCCCATTTTTATTGCCCATGCCTTCAGGTATTGCTCTTCCAGTTGCGCGATAACCTTTGCGGGATTGAGAATGAGCGAGTTTTTAAACAGCGTGTGGGTGCATTGGCGCAATATGCTGAGCTTTTCAGGCTGAGAGGCCAGCGAGACTGCCTTTTCAATATATTCATCTTCCGTGCTGGCAATGGTTGCATCAAAGCCTATACATTTCAAAATAGAGGCTGAAACGCGTTGCACATGCGTATCTCCTGCCAGTGTGACCACAGGCAGGCTCATCCAAAGCGCATCACAGGTGGTGTGGGTGCCGTGATAAGGGAATGTATCCAGCGTAATATCCACCTGGTCAAACAGCGCCGCGTGATCTTTATACAGATCGGAGTAAGCGGCAAATCGGATACGGTCTCTGGCAATGTTGTGGCGTTCAAATTCCTGTAGAATGTTGTTGGTGATCATGTCCTGATCGCAGCCTTTGGATTTGATCAGCATTCTGGAATGCTCGACCTGCTGCATGATCCTGGCCCATGTGTGAATCACCTGCGGGTTGATTTTTCTGATATGGTTAAACGACCCGAAGGTGATAAAGCCATTGTGTTCAGCCGGTGTTGTTTCTGAGTGGGGCACATCGGGCATGCCGAGCAGGCAGAGGAAGGTAGAGGGCATGTTCAGTAACTGTTCGGTATACAGCGTGCCGCCTCCGGCTTCACAGTATTCATCACTGATGCGGAAATCCACCGTGTCGAGTCCTGTGGTGTTCGGGTAACCCAGGTAGGAGATTTGCACCGGCGCCGGCTGGTAAGCCATGATGGGCAGCGGGGAATTGGCCGTATGTCCGCTCAAATCGACCAGGATATGGATGCCGTCCCGGGCAATGCGCGCTGCCGCCTGAGGTGCGGTCAGTGCGGAAATGTCGATGAAATGATCCGCTGCCTGTCGAAAGGTGGCGGTGGTTTCATCATCCTTGAGTATATGGGCATAACAAAATACTTCAAAGCGATCTCTGTTGTGGCCGAGTATGACGGGCAGGGCGAAGTATCCAACCGGATGCTTGTTAAAATCCACCGATAGATAAGCGATTTTTATTTTGTTGTGTGGTGGAGCCGGGCGCGGGAATGGGCGTGTGGACGCCGCGCCAGCCTCAGTCACCATCTTGCCCCATTGACGGTGGATTTGAAATAAATCATCCCGACTGATATCCGGGGTTTCATTCATATGTATCAGCGTACCCGATATGATTTCAGCCGGAATGGCACCTTGCTTCAGCGCCGCAACGACGTTATCCCGCAGTGTGTCTGCCTCATGCCAGTGGCAGGTTTCCAGATATGCCCTGTAGGCTCCAAATGTTTCGATAGGGCTGAGCGGCTGCTGATGGAATTGCCGGGCCAGTGCCAGCATGGCATCCAGTTGGCCCAGCTCGCGATAGCAGGCCAGCAGGTTAATGCGTGCGCCGGCATGTTCGGGTAGTTGTTGCAGGGTTTGCCGGAATTTCTTGCAGGCAGCATGATGATCCTGCCGGGCCAGCAGCATCACCCCCAGCAGGAAGTTGGCATCAGCTTTGCCCTGAGGGTGTTTTAATAATTTCAGGCATATTTTCCTGGCGGGTTTATATTGTTTGCTGTCAACCAGGTGCTGAGCTTTGCAGATTTGACGCAAGATATTTTCAGACACGTAAACGCTCCTTACCGAGTCCCGGCGCATTGATCCTGGAAAAACTGATTCAGCCGCCCCGTCCGGATGCCGGTAGTGCAGCATCATCCGGGCTGTGCTGGTGTGTTTCACAGCTGAAAAAGCAAGAAGCAGGCCAATAGGGGGCTGTTCGCAACGTATACGGTGGTGAAATCGAGCCACTCATGACTGTTGCAATTGGTGCGGTCATGAACTTTTTTCTAAAGTTGATCGATGCTGACCCGATAGAACTCTCTGTGCAGGCAGAAACAAGCTTGCCAGGGCAATAGCCCACCGTGACAGGGCATGATGTCGTTCACGTATTAAACATACTATGGAGAGAATACAATGGCATTAACAATTCAAACAAACACTGCGGCAATTACCGCACTGAAACACCTCAATACCAACAGCACGAATATGAACAGGTCGCTGGAACGCTTATCATCCGGTTTCCGGGTGAATTCAGCAGCCGATGATGCATCCGGCTATGCTGTTGCTTCCAAACTGGCTGCCCAGGGCGGACGCCTGAAAGCGGCTGCGCTGAATACTGCGCAGGCATCAGCCATGGTGAAAATGGCTGACGCCGGTATCAATGAAATTCAGAATATGGTAATCCGTATTCAGTCGCTGGCCACACAGGCAGCGTCTGCCAATAACCAGGGTGAATTGAGCAAGCTGAACTCTGAAGTGACAAAATTGAATTCTGCAATTGATAAAATTGCAGGCGGCACCACGTATAATGGCGTG
>CAZXAI010000014.1:0-12470 GCA_964638265.1 uncultured Zetaproteobacteria bacterium | reverse complement strand
TACTGCCGGTAATATCTCAAGTCAGACAGCTGCGCAGGCGTATATCACTACTGCTACGAATGCATTGAATACGCTGGTAACCAACCGTGCCGCTTTGGGTGCAACACAGAATCAGCTGGGTTTTATTAAAGCGAATCTGGCCACCGAAATCGAATCGGTGACAGCGGCAGTGTCCAATATCAGGGATGCTGATATGGCGCAGGAAATGGCCACGTTTACAAAGAACAAAATATTGACGCAGGCCGGTACTTCAATGTTGGCGCAAGCCAATCAGGCTTCACAGAACGTACTGACACTGTTCAGGTAAATATGGTAGCATCCCTCCCCCGCTTGCGGGGGAGGGATATGCCTGATTAAAAGGTAAAGGAGGTTATCATGACTGCAATTAGTGCTATGACGCATGCCAGTCCTGTTCTTTCTTCGCCGGGTGTAAGTGGTGCTTCGGGTTTCAAGGGGGGGGGCGCGCATATCAATGCTCCGGCCTCGTCTGAACAGCTTCAACATACTCAGGATCAACCATCGCTGCAGGCTGTGCAACAGGCTGTAAAACAGGCCAATGCAGCAGTGCAAAGTTCGAACCGGTCTATTTCATTCGGATATGAAGAGCGGCTTGGCGAATTGATTGTCCAGGTGTCTGATAAAACGACAGGCCAGCTGATTCATCAGTTTCCATCAAAAGACTTTATTCAGTTTCAGATTCATATGCGTGAAATGGTAGGGCTGTTACTGGATAAAAAGGCTTAACGTTCCATGGCCGCTACCAGTATTGGCAGTGTTGTCTCCACCCAGATCGGCGGTTTTGATGCACAGGGTGCCGTCGATGGTCTGCTGGGTATTAAAAAGTTTGAAATCAGTCAGCTGCAGAAAACGCAGGATGCAGCCAAGGCCAGGCAGGATGCGTTAACCGGCATCAACGGCGCCATGGTGGCCTTGCGCAACCTGTCTATTGGCATGTCGGATTCCAGCCAGTTTTTTGATTATACCGCCAACCTGTCCAGCAGCTCTGCTACGGTAGATCCGATGAAAATGGTTGGCGTGAGCGGCACCACAGGTGTGTCATCGGGGCAACATGCGCTCGTGATATCCCAAATTGCCCAGGCAGGGCGCGTTTCTTCTTCTGCCGCCATCACAGATGGCAGCGGCGCGGCTCCGGCCAGTGCATCCACGGCATTGAATATAACGGGTACATTCCAGATTGCCGGCGTGACAGTATCCGTCAGTAATTCAGATTCATTAAATACCATCGCTGCCAATATCAACCAGCTCAATGTCGGTGCGGCGGCGACGGGCGTGACGGCATCGGTGATGAAAGTGGCCAATAATGATTTCCGTTTGGTGCTGGCTGCAGATCAAACAGGGCTGGCCGGCTTTGCGCTCAGCGGGGCGGCATTGAATAGCGGTGGTGCGCTGGCTAATTTGCAACTGGGCTCGATGGCTTCTGCATCAGCAGTGCAGACCAGCGCCGCTGCCACTGCTACCGATTCGTCTGCCGCGCTGGGATTGAGCGGTATATTCCAGGTCAATGGTACCAATGTGACAGTGAGCAGTACCGATTCGTTACAGAATATTGCCGATACCATTACCAGTACTGTGGCCGGTGTGACCGCTGCTGTGGAAGCGACAGGCACCAACGGTTTTCGTCTGGTGATGATGGGCGATGCCGCCAGCCCGCCGGCTGGCCAGACGATCACTATCGCAGATCCGAATAATGTCTTGACCGGAGCCGGCACTCTGGCCGGGCTGCAGTTGAGCGCATCCAGCCAGAGTAATGTAATTTCGTCACTGCAACAGGCTCAGGATGCGAATTTCTCTATTGACGGGCTGAGTATGGTTCGCAGTGGCAATACCATTACGGATGCACTGCCCGGCATGACGCTGGATTTAAAACAGGCCAACCCATCGGTGACCATTAATATGAATGTCGATGTGGACAGGGTGAGTTTGCAAAACAAGGTTCAGTCGTTTGTGGATGCCTATAACGGGGCGCAAACGCTGATTAATGATCAGTTTAAACTGGATGCTAAAACCGGTACAACCGGCGTTCTGGCTGGCAATCCCTTACTGACAACCATGGCGGCAACGCTGTCATCGAGTTTGCTTAAACCGGTGCCCGGTCTTGCGGCTGATCGCAATAGTCTGGTGATGCTGGGCATTGAGCCGGATTCAACGGGCAAGCTGACCATCAATGCCAGCCGCTTTGATACATTTCTGGCCAATTCGCCGGATGCGATTCGCGATGTCTTTGTGGCTCAGGGCAGCAGCTCGAATAACAGTCTGCAGTTTTTGCTGCATGGCTTTAATACAGCATCAGGCAGCTATAGTGTGAATATCACGCAGGCGGCTACCAAGGCGACATTGACCGGCACGACCAGTCTGAGCGCCGGTCTGGCGGCCAACGAAGCAGTGACGATCGTTGAGGGGGCGCAACAGGCTGTTGTGAACCTGACGGCAGGACAGACGCAGAGCCAGGTGATCAATGCCCTGAATACAGAATTATCAGCCAGTCATACCGAGCAGCATCAGCTGTCTACGGCGCTGACGGCGGGTGGCGCGCCGGCAACGGGCAGTACGACGTTTTCAGCCCTGGGTCTGGGCGTTACTTCAGCCAGCAGCATCAGCATTAGCGGTACGCTGCGTTCCGGGGTTGGCGTGAGCGGCAGCTTCAATGTCCTGGATCCGGCAGTGGATACTATTTCAGGATTATTGTCGGCGATTCAAACAACATTTAATAATGAGGTGATTGCATCGCTGGATGCCACCGGAAAAGTAACCCTGACGGATACGGCCAGCGGCGCATCCCAGTTGTCCGTGAACTTGACAGCCAATAATGCAGGTACGTTAAGTTTTGGCACAGATACCATTGTGACTGAAGGTCGCTATGCGATGAATCTACAGGCTGTGGTGGCCGGCAACGGCGTGAGTATTGAATCCAAATCATATGGGGCTCACGGCTTTAGCGTAACGCAGAGCGTGGATGGTCTGGGGATGGGTGCTGGTACCCAAAATGCGACGGGCGTGGATGTGGCGGGAACGATCAATGGCCTGGCGGCCACTGGTAACGGGCAGGCGTTGACCGGCTCTACAGGGGCCGTGGATGGGCTGGCTCTCTTCTATACCGGCAGCGCCACCGGCGCGGTGGGGAGTGTGAGTGTCGGGATAGGTATTGGAGCCAGCTTTGATGGCAAGATTGATCTGTTTTCCAACCCTGTGACTGGCTTGCTGCAAAATAATATCATCACGGAACAGGTGGCGATGGATGATATTGCCAAGCGCATGAAAGATTTAACCGCAGCCATGGAAAAACAGCGCGTCCTGCTGATGGGGCAATTCACCCGGATGCAGCAAGCACTGGCTTCACTGCAACAAACCGGTAATTTCCTCACTCAAAACCTGAATGCGGGTGCGACAAAGAATTAACATGAAGCATGGGGTGGAATAGATCCATGCGCGTTAACATGAAACAAATAACACAGCGTATTACTGGCAAATATGGGCTAATGTTCAGTAGATAATATCCGATAGATAACAGTGTAACAAATGGTGGCGAGGAACGTTGCCTACCAATCATTTGCAAGGAGGCAAATATGACAGGTTATCATGCTTATCGCGGGAATCAGGTGGATGGCGCCGGGCCGTTAGGGCTTATTATTCTTACCTATGATGTATTATACAAATCGCTTGGCCGTGCCCGGATGGGCATTATGAATGCTGATTATGAGAGTGAAGGGCTGCAGACAGGGCTGGCTTTGGAAGCACTGATGGAGTTAACGACATCATTGAATATGGAGGATGGTGGCGAGGTGGCTGCAGACCTGGCGAAACTGTACGCCTATATGATTGATCGCTTGAGTGGCGCAATATGCAGTGGTTCTACGGATGCAGTTGATGAGGTCATGTCTCTTGTGCAGACCTTGCATGAAGGCTGGAAAGAACTGGAAGCACAGAATAATGCCAGTCTTTCCACGGCCGCAGGGGCAAGCCTGGCAGCTGGTCAATCAATGGCGCCGGCTTATGCCTACGGCACGTAATATGGAAACCGCATGAATCAAGCGATAGATGTTTCGGTCTCAGGGGCGGGGCAGCTGGTTCGTACATGCCGGGGTAAGCTGGAACAGTTAAATCAGGCCGTGCAGCAGCGGCGGTGGCAGCAGGCGGTTGATCTGGCCGGCAGCTATGCATTGTTGCTACAACAGATAGACGGGGTGGCGCGTGACTCCGCCATGTATGATGAGTTGGTGCAACTGGATATTCATCATCGCCGCATCATGCGCCTGCTTGCCAATTACATGAGCGCGGTCAATGAAGATATTCAAAGCCTGGCGGCTGGACAAAAAGCAGCGCAGCGCTCATTGACTCAGGCTGAAATTATTTTTGATCGTTGATCTATGAAGCACCCGGGTGAGATGTCGTGCTTGTGTGGCTTAGCCAGGTGTTGATCAGCTGCTGTATCTCCTGTAGTCGGGCTGTGTTTGGAGCTTCAAAGCGCATGACCAGTGCCGGTTCGGTATTGGAGGCGCGCAGCAAGCCCCAGCCGTCGCCGAAGTTGATGCGCATACCGTCGATGTCGATGATGTCATAACCCAGCGCACGGAAATGGGCGATGGCTTCGTTCACCAGATCGAATTTTCTGGCATCATCACATGCAATGCGCAATTCGGGCGTAGTTTCGGCCTGCGGCACATCCTGTAATAATTCGGAAAAAGTCGAGCCGCTTTCAGTCAGCATCTGCATAACCCGGGCGCCGGCGTAGGCGGCATCGTCAAAGCCGAAGAAACGATCGGCAAAAAACATATGGCCGCTCATTTCACCGGCCAGCAGGGCGCCGGTTTCTTTCATCTTGGCCTTGATAGGTGAGTGGCCGGTGCGCCACATGACTGCCTTGCCGCCAGCGGCTTCGATGCCGTCATACATATACTGTGAACATTTTACTTCAGAAATCACAGTCGCGCCGGGCTGTGTTTTGAGCATGTGTCTGGCCAGGCAGAGTAACAGCATATCAGCCCAGACGATTTCCCCCCGTTCATCGACAATACCGACGCGATCACCATCGCCGTCAAAGGCGATGCCGAGATCTGCGCCGTGTCGACGCACCGCATCGGCCAGGTCGGCCATGTTTTCGGCAATGGTCGGATCCGGATGGTGGTTCGGGAAACTACCGTCGGGCTCGCAGTAGAGTTCGGTCACCTGGCAGCCCAGGCGCCGGTAAAGCGGGGCCGCAATCAGGCCGGCAGGGCCGTTACCGGCGTCAATGACGACTTTAAGCGGATAGGCAAGCGGGCAATCGGCAGCCACAAAACGGGTATAATCTTCCACCACATTTTGTACGCCGATCGCGCCCGGAGTATGCACACTGGCCAGGTTTTGCTGCATCAGGGATTTCAGGGTCTGAATATCATCACCGTACAAACTCGATTTTCCGATCATCATTTTGAAACCGTTGTATTCGCCGGGATTATGACTGGCCGTGACCATAATGCAGCCGCCCATATCGAGCCGATACACGGCATAATAGGCCAGCGGCGTCGGATTGATGCCGATATCCACCACATTGCAACCGGCATCGGTCAGGCCGCGCATGACTGCGGTTTGCAGGGCCGGGCCGGAGAGGCGGACATCGCGTCCGACGGCAATATTGCGTGTTTCACTGGCGGGCAGCATGGCGGCATAGGCCTTGCCGAGCCGATAGGCCAGTGCCTCGGTGATATCGGCGCCGGCAATGCCGCGAATATCGTATTCACGAAATACATGATGTGGAAACTGCTTCAATATAGAATCCTTATAATCAGGGTCAAAAGCGTTCACCGCAAAGGACGCAAAGGTACGCAAAGGAAAACCAGGCGAGTAAATATCAGGGTAATCTCATGGCCTGTTTGCAATTCATTGTTCTGCTCACCCGATTGATTTTGACTCTCTTTGCGTACCTTTGCGTCCTTTGCGGTGAAAAAGGTTTTGATTTGCCTGTAAGTCGGCGAGTATAAATCCTGCGCTTGCGATACGGAAGCACCTGCTTACGATACTACGCTGACATTGTCTGCGGGGTGAGGTGAAATGGATATGGATAATATTACCCCGGACGTTGACTGTACATTTTTCAGCCACCCTCAGGAACGGGATTCAGGCGATTACTTGCACCGGGTCTTGTGGCCGGCACAGGCGCTGGGTGAGCATCTGTCCGTCACGTCCATTCAGTCGATACACCCGGAATATGTTGATGTGATTCTCAAAACACGGGTGTTGATTGTATGCATGGTAGCCAATGACAACATTCTTGAAATTATCCATGCAAGAAACAGTCGTGGTTTGATTACAGTCTATGAAATATCGGATGATTTTGAATCTTTTCCACAGACCCTGCCGAGCTTTGCGTTCTATGCTGATCCGGGCAACCGGAAGCTCATCCGCACTATTGCACGTGCGGCTACTGCAGTTCAATTCAGCAGTTCTGTTCTGGAAAAGAAATATCGATCATTGAATCAGCGCCATGCGGTGTTCCTGAATCAATGTGCGGAAATACCGCGATTATCGCCAATTCGTAACGGTAGAATCAGTATCGGCTGGGCCGGATCGGTCGGGCATTATGATGATGCCGTACGTATAGCAGATATATTGGCGCAATGGCCGCAGATTAAAAAAGTTCGCCTCATGATTATGGCTGCAATATCCATTGTGGATATCTTTACATCCAGAGGCCTACAGGTGCGCAGCTATCCGCCAGGCAGTATGGAGGATTATCTGGCATTTCTGAATAAGGTGGATGTTGGCATCGTTTTGGCAGGAACGGATGATTTCAGTTCCGGACGCTCGGACGGTAAGTTCATCGAGTATGCATCACGGGGCGTGATTGCCGTTTGCAGCAAGACGGGGGAATATGCCGAAACCGTAGAGCATGAAAATACCGGCTTCCTGTACGATCAGGAACAGCCCGAAATGTTACTGGATGTGTTAGGGCGGCTTGCCTCGGATATTGCTCTGAGAAAGCGTATTCGACAGCAGGCGTATGATCACCTGCTGTCGATGCGCACCCATCAATATGCATCGCGTCAGCGGCTGGACTTTTATCAGAGCCTGGTGGCAGATGCTTCGGTCGGTGGTGATCCTTTGAACGCTCATACGCCAGGCTTTCATCAGATGATCCACCCCATTGAAGACGCATTTCTTCACGCCATGCTGTTGCACAGGCAGGGGAATCTGAAAGAAGCATTAGTGATTTATTCGCAATTGCTGCAACAGGTGCCTGATTTTTACTATATTTGGGAAATGATGGGGATGGCATTCGCACAAATGGGGCTATCCGAGCAGGCCGATATATGCGCCGGCAGATGCCATGACTTGTCACCCTTTGGCGGCGTGGATTAACATCCATGCGCGTTAACAAGAAATAAACATCATGCGCGTTAAGCACGCACATGCTGGCCGAAATGCTCCTTGCGATTAGAAAGGCCAGCCCTAAGCTGCGCTGCCATGCCCTCACCGTCATCCACATCCCAGCTCAATGAAGAACAATATCGCGCCGTGTTTCATCGTGGCGGGCCGTTGCTGGTGCTGGCCGGCGCCGGTTCCGGAAAAACGCGCGTGATTACCGAACGCATTGCCGCGCTGGTGGAGCGCGACGTGCCCGAAGATGCAATCACAGCCGTGACCTTTACCAACAAGGCGGCACGTGAAATGCGGGCGCGGTTGCAGGATCGGTTGGGTGAAACGTCTAAGAAATTACGTATATGCACCTTCCATTCACTCGGTCTGGCCATTGTGCGCGAGCACGCAAAACTAACCGGGCGGCGCGCCAATGTGTCCATCTTTGCTGGCGCAGAACAGAAATCGGCCATGAAATCGGTGTTGTCGGAGATGCAGTTACCCGCCGATGCCGATCAGGTGGATCGCACCCTGTCACGCATCTCATCGCTCAAAAACGGCCTGATTGAGCAGCATGACAATCAGCTGGCCGATATCCGCAGCCATTATGATGAACTGTTGCAACGCATGAATGCGGTCGATTTCGATGATTTGATGGTGCTGCCGATTTCTATTCTCGAAGAGCATGCCGATGCGCGCGCCCTGTGGCAGGCGCGCACGCGCCATTTTCTGGTCGATGAATATCAGGATTCTTCACGCATTCAGTATGCCTGGGTGCGCCTGCTGGTGCCCGAAGATGGCAACTTGACCGTGGTGGGCGATGATGATCAGTCGATTTATGGCTGGCGCGGGGCGGAGGTCAAAAACCTGTTCCAGTTGCAGCGCGATTATCCCGCTCTGACGGTGATTCGGCTGGAGGAGAATTATCGTTCCACCGGTTCGATTCTGGCGGCATCCAATTCATTGATTGCCAAAAATACGGAACGATTGGGAAAAACGCTGCGCAGCAATCTGGGTCAGGGTAAACCGGTGCGGGTATGGGAATCGCCCAACCCGGAAGAAGAGGCGCGCCGCGTGGCCGGCGATATCAAGGCGCGCTGCGCCACATCCGATGCGGGCTGGGATGATTTCTGCGTGCTTTACCGCGCCTCCTATCAGGCCCGGGCTGTGGAAATCGCCATGCGCGAAGCGCAAATACCCTATCATATCAGCGGCGGTTTATCTTTTTTCGATCGCGCCGAGATTCAGGATGTGCTGGCCTATCTGCGTCTGATTGCCAATGCCGATGACGATCTGGCGTTTATGCGCGCCATTGCAAGGCCGCGACGCGGCATCGGCGCCAAGGCGCTGGGTGATCTGGGATATTTTGCCATGGCGAATGGTTGTTCATTGCTCGGTGCTTGTACGCATGAAGATTTGACGCATGTGCGTGTTGAGAAACTACGCGAATTCGGCGATATGATGGTGGGGCTGGAGTTTCAGTTCAGGCACGGGGAGGCCGATGAGGCTTTTGACGCGCTGCTGGATATGACGTTGCTGGAGGCTGCCATTCGAGCCGAGGCCGATAGCGAGGACGTGGCCGAACGGCGTATGGGCAATGTGATGGAATTGCGCCGCTGGTGGGTGAAACATACGGAAAGCGGCGGTGATTTGCCCGATTTTCTGCAGCATATTTTTCTGCTGGCCGATAAGTCAGATGATGATCCGTCTGCTCAGGTGCGTCTGATGACCGTGCATGCAGCCAAGGGGCTGGAGTTCGATCATGTCTATGTGATTGGCATGGAAGACGGCATTTTTCCGCATTCCTCTGCGCTGGAAGAAAATCGCATGGAGGAAGAACGGCGTTTGATGTATGTGGCCATGACCCGGGCCCGTTTTCACCTCACGCTGAGTTACGCCCGCGTGCGCAGTCGCTTCGGCCAGAAAGAAAAGACTGCGCCGTCGCCTTTTTTGAAAGAGCCGGATCAGTCGGTTATGCGCTGGGTGGATAAAGAGCTCGATAGCGATGCCGCCAGAGAAGAGGCCGAGGATCACATGGCCGCCATGCGCAAGGCGCTGGGGCTGGATTGACTAGCTTTCGAGGCAGATAAACTGGAATTGGTAAGGCGTGTTCTCACTCCCCACAGTAATGATATCGCCGTCTTCCAGTGTGGTCTGGCCGCCGCTGTCACGGCCTCCGATTCTGTTGGCGCCGACAGCTGTGCCACAGGCGCTCTTGCGATCAAACAGGACATAACCGTTGCGGCTCTTTACTATGGAGAAATGTTCTCTGGATATATTCAGCGGTCGAACGGCATCGATTAAATAGAGGTCATTATTGGGTTCATGGTCGGTAAATTTTACTCTTTCGATGCATGTCAGTTTGCCGCCGCTTTCCTGAACGCGTGATTCGCGACCGACACTGAATGGAAATTGGCTGATTTTGATGAATCCATGCTCCAGACGGCCTGTCGGCACAGCGGCTTTTGCTTCCGGCGTGATGGCTTTTAATACGGCTTTGGGGGTCAGCAGTTGTAAGATGGATGTCTTGTCATGCATGGGCTTGGTCTCCATAGGTTGTGTATCTATTCGGCTTGTTCCTCAGCGAGCAAGAATGATGCCGTTGCATGCCGGCGCGTTGTTTGTTTCATGTTAACGCGCATGGATCTTTTCCACCCTGTGTCTCATTGATGCAGCGCCACAAATATCGTTTCCGCCAGTTTATCCGAGATGCCGCTGGCCTGCGTCAGTTGCTGGCGGCTGGCTTTTTTGACGCCTTCGATGCCGCCGAAGTGTTTCAATAATGCGGCCCGCTTGTTCGGCCCGATGCCGGGGATGCCATCGAGCGCGGAAGTAAACATGCGCTGCTTTTTACGTTTGCGCATATAGCTGCCGGCAAAGCGGTGGGCTTCATCGCGCAGGCGGGCAATCAGCAGCAGGGCGGGGGAATGACGACCCGGTTTGAGCGGTGCGCCAATGCCCGCCTCTCCGCTTTGTAACCAGCCCGGCCACAGGGTTTCTTCTCCCAGTTTGCGTGAATCGCCTTTGGCGACACCGGCCAGCTTTAAATCGTGCAGGCCGGCGTCATGGGCGCACTGCAATGCCACGCCCAATTGACCGCGCCCGCCGTCAATCAGCATCAGATCCGGGCATGGGATGACATCGTCGCGCAGGGCTCGAAAAAAACGCGTCAGCACGGCGTTCATGGCGCTATAGTCATCACCCTCTATCACGCTGCTGCCGATGCCATCGAGCTTGTAACGCCGATAATGATTTTTCTCCGGCCCCTGCCAGCCGGCATAGGTGATGGCGGCGACCATCTGCTGGCCGCCGAGGTGGGCATTATCCACAGCCGCAATGCGTTCGGGCGTAACATCGAGTGCAAATAATTCGGCCAGTGCTGCAAAGGCTGCCCGCTGATTTTCCTGTCTGCGGCTGGCCAGCAGTTGCTGGCCGGAGTGCGCCACCTGCTGCAACCATTGCACGCGGATACCGCGTTTGGGGCTGTGAATGTGGCCGGTACGGGGGTGGAGGAGTGAAAGCAGGCGCTTTAATTCGCTCAGATCTGTTTCAGCAGCACTCAGGATAATGTGTTTCGGCGGCGCTTGCGTGCCGTAGCGTTCGATAAACAGCGCTTGCAGGATTTCGAAATCATCGGCGTCAGCCGCCTGATCAATGCGGATATTGTGGCAGCCCAGATCGCGTCCGGCCCGGCGTACGCCAATGCTGGCCACGACGCTGCTCTGATGGCGAATCAGGGCAATGGCGTCGGCGTCATCCGGCAGTTCCCGGTGTTCGGAACCGGCCAGCACAGAGCGCAGCGCCTGGATACGATCACGCAGCGCGGCGGCCTGTTCAAACTGTTGTGCATCCGATGCCTGCTGCATGGCCTGCTGCCAGCCGGATAACAGGTCTTCGTTTTTGCCCTGCAGAAAAATGCGCACATCATCCACCTGACGCTGATATTCACGTTGAGATACGAGATCACAGCAGGGAGCGGAACAGCGGCCAATCTGATGCTGCATGCAGGGTCGGGAGCGATTGTTGAATACGCCGTTTTCACAATCGCGGATACGAAAAATCGATTGCATCTCATGCAGGGTGGCATGCACAGCGCCGGCATTGGGAAAGGGGCCGAAATATTCGCCCGGCAAGGCACGATTACCGCGATAGAGCAATAATTTCGGGTAGGGCTCATCGCTAAGCAGGATATACGGATAGGATTTGGAATCTTTCATCAGCACGTTGTAACGCGGCTTGAGTTGTTTGATCAGATTATGTTCGAGCACCAGCGCTTCGGCTTCCGAGGCGGTGATGCTGAAAGCGATATCTTTAATTTGCTGTGCCATGGCCCGGGTACGCGGCGATTCGGGCTGGCGCTGGAAGTAACTGGAAACGCGTTTTCTTAAGTTGCGCGCCTTGCCGATATATAACACTGTGCGTTCGCCATCGAGCATGCGGTAGACGCCGGGTTCGCGCGGCAGGGTGTCAAGTGCAAGTGGTGGCTCAATCCACATCGGGCACGATTAAACGGCTGACCTCCATGGTGGAGCAGGCGGCCGTAGGACAGGATTCAAACAGCGGACATTCCATGCATAGCGGTTTGACCCGGCAATAGCGTTTGGCATGTTCGACGATGAGGGCGTGGAATTCCTGAAATAGCGGCAGACTCTCCGGCAGACGTTGCTGAAAATAGTGTTGAATGCTGTCGTAATCCATTTCATGGCTGAAATGCTCCAGCCGCACAAACAGGCGTTTGGTGTAGGCATCGACAACAAAAATGGGCTTGTCCAGCGCATACAGCAGGATCGAGTCGGCTGTTTCCGGGCCGATGCCATGCACGCCCAGTAACTGCTTGCGCATGGTGCTGGCCGGCCATTTCATCAAACCTTTGCGCTTGCCATTGTTATAATAAAACAGGGCGAATTGCTGCAGATAGCGCGCCTTCTGCATGTAGGCGCCGGCGGATCGGATAATCTCGCCGAGCTGTGGCAGGTTGCAGCTGGCGATGGATTCGGAGTCCAGCATATTGTGTGCTTTCAGGCTGGCAATGGCCGTTTCGACATTCTGCCAGCTGGTGTTCTGGGTCAGGATGGCGCCGACCATCATTTCAAATGGCGTATCCGCCGGCCACCAGT
>CAZXAI010000013.1:0-16517 GCA_964638265.1 uncultured Zetaproteobacteria bacterium | reverse complement strand
CCCAGAAAATGGAGGCGGTGGCGGTTATGGTGGGCGGCATTGCCCATGATTTTAATAATATGCTGGCCGGCATGGTCGGTAATTTTTACCTGATGCGGCAGCACTATCCGGATGATCAGATATTACAGCAACGTATTCGCAGCATGGAAGCATCGACGCATCATGGCGCCAATATGATTCGCCAGATGCTGACGTTTGCACGTAAGGATATTACAGACATGCAGGTGTTGCGACTGGATCAGCTGGTCAAGGAAAGTCACCGTTTGACGGCGGCAATGGTGCCGGAAGATATCCGCTTTGAACTGGCTATCGAGCAAACGGCGTTGTATGTGCGGGCCGATGCCACCCAGTTGCAGCAGGTGCTGTTGAATCTGGTTGCCAATGCGCGTCATGCCATTCAATCACGCTATAAACAGGCGGCAAGTCCGCATGCGGGGCAGATACGCCTGACCTTAAGTGCTGCCGAGCCACCCTCACATTTGTTACGTGAACACCCGGAAATGATCACTGAGCATGGCTGGTGCTGTGTACGCTGTGAAGATAATGGCTGCGGTATCAAGGCGGCGGATATGGAGCATGTTTTTGATCCTTTCTTTACCACCAAGCCGACCGGGGAGGGTACGGGCCTGGGCATGGCCATGGTGTATGGCGCAGTCCAAAATCATCGCGGCCTGATTGATATCGAAAGCGAACTGAATCAGGGGACGCGCGTGTCTATCTGGTTGCCAAAGCATGCGGATGCCGTCCCGGTCCGCGATGCGAGGGTGGATATTGAGCTTGATGGCAGGGGTCGCTGTCTGTTACTGGTCGATGATGAGCAAGCACTGAGAACGGTGTTAAAAGAGGTGCTGGAACAAAAAGGTTTCAGGGTCTTGCTTGCTGCCGATGGTGAGCAGGCGGTAGATGTATTTCGAACGCAAATGGCGGATATCGATGCGGTGCTGATGGACGTGGTGATGCCAAACAAGGGCGGGCTGCTGGCGGCAAAGGAGATTCGCCAGTGCCGTGCCGATGTGCCGATTATTTTTCAAACCAGTTATGGAGAGCAGGCTCAACACAGCGTGTTCGATAGCATGCCCTGTTGCACCTCATTGCAAAAGCCGGTGCATATTCCTGCTTTATTCCAGGCGATACAGAGCAGTTTACACGGTCGCGAGGACGGCAGTACAACTGAAGTAGAAAATAAATCATGTTAATCAAGGAGTGATGCGATGTTATTTGGTAATTCTGCAGAAAAGAAATTGATGGCTGAATTAAAGACGGTGATGCAGGCGCTGAGCAAGGGTGACTTGAGCAGCCGGATTGGCGTGGATGGAAAATCGGGCGACTGTCTGGCTGTGGCTGAGGCGGTAAACCAGATGATTGACCAGATGGGGCAGGCTATGGGTGACACGGTGCAAGGTCTCCAGGCGCTGGAAAACGGGGATGTGAGTTTTCGCATTGAGCGCACGTATGACGGCGTCTTTGATGACATCGTACAGGCCATGAATGGTATTACAGCCAAGCTGAACAGCACCTTGAATGAGGCCGTTGTGCCGGTCGTGCAGGCGGCGGTTGCCGGGGATTTGAGGGCACGCATCGATATATCCCGCTACGAAGGTTTTTATCAGCGTCTGGGTCATGAAATCAATAATCTGGTTGCATCGATTGACGAGGCGATTGGCGAGACAGTGACCGGACTCAAAGCGCTGGAGCAGGGCGACCTGAGCTTCGCAATTAGCAGTGATTATCAGGGGACATTCGACGATATCAAGCGGGCTCTGAATACGATCACGCAAAAATTAACCGATACGCTGGAATCGGAAATCACGCCGGTGGTGACATGTATGATGGATGGCGATTTAACCCGGCGTATTGATACCTCCAAATATGAAGGGTTTTATGCCCGGCTGGGCGATGTCATTAACCAGTTGGCTGATAATACAACAACTGTCATCAAAGGCATGGCGGATGCTTCACTGGAGGTGGGCAATGCCTCAAAGGAAATTGTTCAGGGCAATGCGCAACTGAATGAAGCCACCCAGGCGCAGGCGGCATCACTGGAAGAGACGGCGGCCAGTATTGAGGAGATCACCGGCACCATTCAGCAAACAGCCGCGAACTCCAGGCGTGCAAGCGAGCTCTCGGTGGAAGCGCGCGAACAGGCCGAAAAGGGTAATGCGGTGGTGAAAGAAGCCACTGACGCGATGGCAGCGATTCATCAAAGCAGCAGTAAAATATCGGATATTATCGGCGTGATTGATGAAATTGCCTTTCAGACCAACCTGCTGGCGCTCAATGCTGCCGTTGAAGCCGCACGGGCCGGTGAACAGGGGCGCGGCTTTGCCGTCGTGGCCGGTGAAGTGCGCTCTCTGGCGCAGCGTAGTGCAGAAGCGGCGAAAGAGATTAAGTCGCTGATTACAGCCAGCGTTGACAGTGTTGCCAGTGGCAGGGGGCTGGTCGATCAATCCGGGGAAGCGCTTATGGAGATAGTCGAGTCTGTGCGCAAGGTGACCGATATTGTCGGCGAAATTGCCGTGGCCAGCGATGAACAGGCGTCCGGCGTGGAGCAAATCAATATCGCTGTGGCTCAGCTGGATTCGGGCACGCAACAGAATGCTGCGATGGTGGAAGAGGTGAATGCGGTCAGTGAAAGTCTTGATGTTCAGGTTCAGGCGCTAAACAGGCTGGTGGCCGGTTTTACGTTGGGAGATGACGACGAGAAGCCGCGCCACGTGAGTCAGCCTGAGCCGGTTAGAGCATCCAAGCCGGCTAAAATCAAAACCAAGGCCAAAACAAACAGTAAGCCGGCCAAAGCCAAGCTGGGTGCAGACAGCAACAAGAAAGCCCGTGTTGGTGATGATGGTGATATATGGGAGGAATTTTAACCCGGACTCTTGAGTAACAAAATGGTGAGTATACCATGTCGTTACTCAATCGTTGGGTGCTCGCAACGCGACCTGAGTCGCTATTCATAAATTGCTGTGATGATGACGCCATTCTGGACGAAATTCAGCGCACCCCGGAAATTCCATCCTATTTGCAGGATGAATCCTTTTACGTTGTTCACTTCTGCTTTGGTAAAGATGGTGACAGGGAGTATTTGGATTATTATTTTGATGAGCGCCGAACTGGCCCAAGCCATGTGCGCTTATATAGAGGATGGGGAAGAGAAACGGTTGCCAGCTTATCATATGGCTTATTCATATTCGGGTGATGCTACAGAAGAAGAAAAGGCATGTGCGGAAGCTCAGTGGCGCGAATATAATGATCAGAACTCTCAAATGCTTAAAGAGAAGTTTGGAATATGATGACTGGTTTGATTCATTTTTGCACATCATTTGGTCACAAACAAAAGCGTTTGTGACCAAATGATGACCAATAATCATAACTGATTCATGTTTATGGTAAATCAAGCAACTTATTGATTTTATAGGCTAAAATGGTGCACCCTAGAGGATTCGAACCTCTGGCCCCGAGCTTCGGAGGCTCGTGCTCTATCCAGCTGAGCTAAGGGTGCATTTCCTGTGACCGTGCGCAACCTAGTGGTTTCAAAAGCAAAATCCAGTAGCGTGGTCACCAGTTGCTTACATCTTGGTCACATCACTTTTTTGACCTTTGTCCACAGGGGCGACAAATGCTTATGTGACAACACTTCTTTTTGGTCACTTCTCCTAATCCCCTCATATGACCGTTATCTTCGGATTTCTGGCTTACAATAAAGGTGCAAGGTTCAGCCTTTTGGGGGAAGCTGTTACACTGCCGCACAATTCATGGCGGGTGTAGTGTGCTCGCAGCGTCAATGCTGATCAAACCGCCGATGAAACAGATATGATTCAATACGAAAAGGGTGAACTATGAACGAACAGGAAATTCTGGCGATGTATGAAAATGCAGGCGCCTTGCTCAACGGCCATTTTATTCTATCCAGCGGTCGCCATTCGGCGCGCTATCTGCAATCGGCACTGGTGCTGATGAATATCGATAATGCTACCCGACTGGCACAGGAGCTGATCGGCAAGGTCGATGATGCGGAGCAGATCGATATGGTGGTGGCGCCGGCCATCGGCGGGTTGGTGATCGGTCAGGAAGTGGCGCGCCTGATGCAAAAACCGTTTTTGTTTACCGAGCGAAAAGCGGGTGAGATGCAACTGCGTCGCGGTTTTTCCATACCCCGGGCGGCCAGGATTCTGGTGGTGGAAGATGTGATTACCACCGGCGGTTCGGTGTGCGAATGCATGGCTGTGTTGCGTGAACATGGCGGCAACCCCGTGCAGGTGTTGGCTGTGGTGGATCGCGCACCGGATGAAACAGGGCGCTTTGATGTGCCGTATGCCACGGCGATTGCACTGAGCGTGGAAACGCATGCCGCCGATGACTGCCCGATTTGCCGGGCAGGCCTGCTGCCGGCGATCAAGCCGGGCAGTCGTGGCGCGGCCTGAGCGCGGAATGGTGATCAGAGCTACGGAACAGGTTGATGTGCTGTATAGTGTTGTTGGTTTGAGAAGGAGTGTTGCATGAGTGATCCAGTGCTGCGTTGTTTTCCGTTTGGCGGAGTCGGCGAATTCGGTAAAAATATGATGGTGTATGCCGTTGATGATGATGCAGTCATTGTCGATTGCGGCATGGGCTTTCCGGAGCCGGGCCAGCATGGCGTCGATGTGGTGGTGCCGGATATCTCCGCTCTCGATGAGCTGGGGCTGAATATTCATGCCCTGTTGCTGACGCATGGCCATGAAGATCATATTGGCGGCTTGCCGCATTTGCTACCGAAACTGAAATTGCCGGTTTATGGCACCGAAGTGACGCTGGCGCTGGTGCGCAGCAAGCTGACCGAGCGTGGTTATAAGGGTGATTTACGCGCCATGCCGGAAAATGGCGATAGCGTGAAGGTCGGGCCGTTCCGGGTGGAAGGCGTGCCGGTCACGCATTCGATTATGGATGCGGTGTCGATTGCCATTCATACCCGCCTCGGTGTGATTGTGCATACCGGTGACTTCAAGATTGATCCGGCCCCGATTGATGGCAGGACAACCGCCATTCACCGCTTTTCCCAGCTCGGTGATCAAGGCGTGATTCTGCTGGCCTCTGATTCCACCAATGCCACGCGCTCCGGCAGTGGCCCGTCCGAACGTGTGGTCGGGCCGGCCCTGAAACAGGCCGTCAGTCAGTGCAAGGGCAAGGTGATTGTCACCACTTTCGCTTCCAATATGTTCCGCATTCAGCAGATTGTCGATGCAGCGGTGGCCTGTGGGCGCAAGGTATCGGTGGCCGGGCGCAGTCTGGAGCGCAATATGGATATCACCCATACCCTGAATCGCTTGAATGTGCCGGCAGGCACCATGGTCGATATCAAACAGTGCGCCAGCGTGCCCGATGCCGAGTTGCTGATTATCGCGACCGGTTCGCAGGGTGAATCGCGGGCGGCGCTGGCGCGGCTGGCGCAGGGGCGCTTCCGGGGCGTTACCATCGGTCATGGCGATATGGTGATATTTTCATCCAGCAATATTCCCGGCAATGAGCGTGTGATTGCCGGTTTATACAATCATATTTACCGGCGCGGGGCGCGCGTGATGCATGCCCGTCAGGCACCCTTGCATGTATCCGGTCATGCCCAGGCGCATGAATTAAAGATGATGATGCAGCTGACCCGCCCGAAATTTTTCTACCCGGTACACGGGGAATATAGAAACCTGATCGAACATCGTGAACTGGCTGTGGCTACCGGCATTGCTGTTGACCATACCATTATTGCGGAAAATGGTCATTGCGTCGAAGTGGATCGGCAGTCCATTCAGGCCGGGCCTGAATTCCATGCCGGTGCGATATTTGTCGATGGTGAAATTCGTGATGAGATCGATGGCATTGTGCTGCGTGACCGGCGGGCACTGGCCGAGGATGGCATGATTTCTGCCACCGTGTTGCTCAGTCAGCATGAGGGCAAGCTGCTCAATGCGCCGGAACTGGTGGCGCGCGGCGTATTGCATGAAGATGTCAGTGAAGATGTACTGGCCAGAGCCGCTGATGCGCTGCGCCAGTTTCTGGAAAATATGGATCGGGAATTGCTGGCTGATCTGGATGTGACGCGGGAAGAAGTGCGCCTGTTCCTGCGCCGCTGGTGCAGGAAACATATCGGACGCAGGCCAATGGTGCTGCCTGTGGTGCTGGAGATTTGATGAATGTTCGGATGTTGACGCGTGAGGCGCTGGCCCTGTTGGTGGCCGGCGTGGCTGTGATGCTGGCGCTGGCGATGTTCAGCTTTACGCCAGCCGACCCGTCCCTGAATCATGAAGCCGGCGGCGCGGCGGTGCTGAATATGGCGGGGGTTGTAGGCGCTTACGCATCGGATTTTATTTATCAGTTGTTCGGCTATGCGGGCTGGCTGTGGCTGTTGTTACTGGGCACGCTGGCGGTGCGTATTGCATGGGATAAATCCCCCTGGCTGGCCGGCTGGACTTCGCTGTTCTGGTTGCCTGTGGTATTGGCGCTGGCGGCGATGTTTCAGGCTCATATTCCATCCGGCTCGGTGCTGGATGTACTGTTGCTGCCGGCTGGCGCAGGCGGGGCACTGGGTGCGATGCTGGCACAAGCGCTGGCCACGCCGCTGGGTGATATTGGTCGGGATGTGTTGCTGATTACCTTGGCTCTGAGCGGGTTGGTGGCCGCTTCGCACTGGTCATTCTTCCAGTTGATGCGCACGGTGTATGCCGGTTTAAGCCTGGCGGCGGGCTGGACTCGCAGCGTGCTCGGCAATGTGTTTTCCAAAGCTGCACAGCGTAAAGATCGCATTGAAGCACGGGAAACACGCAAAGAGACGCGCAAGAAGCGACCCGTCCACATTGCCGAATCGGAAGCGGATGTGGCCACGCCGGCCAAGGTGAATGTATCGCGCCGCGCCAAGCAGGAACAGCAAACCGAACTGGCCTTCAAGGAACCGGCGGATTCGGGTTATAAATTGCCATCGCTGAACCTGTTTGATCGCGGTGAAGGGGAGCAGCGCCAGCATAATCCGACCGCCCTGCAGGCGATTGCGCGCATGCTGGAGAAAAAATTACTCGATTACCGGGTGGAAGGGCAGGTGGTTGCGGTGCAGCCGGGGCCGGTGGTGACCCAGTTTGAACTGGAACCGGCGCCGGGCACCAAAATAAATCGTATCGTGGCGCTTCAGGATGATCTGGCCCGTTCGATGGCGGCGATCAGCGTGCGCGTGGCCGGTAATATTCCCGGCAAGAATGTGATTGGTATCGAGATTCCCAATGAAACGCGGGAAATGGTGGTCTTGCATCAGGTCTTATCGAGCCGTGAATTCGCCAATAAACGTTTAAGCCTGCCGCTGGCGCTGGGCGTGGATATTTCCGGCCAGCCGGTGGTGGTCGATCTGGCCAAGATGCCGCATTTGCTGGTGGCCGGTACTACCGGTTCGGGTAAATCGGTGGCAGTGAACACCATGATCTGCTCGATTCTGATGTCCAAATCGCCACAGGATCTGCGTTTGATTCTGGTTGATCCGAAGATGCTGGAATTATCCATGTACGATGATATTCCACATCTGCTGGTGCCGGTGGTGACCAATCCCAACAAGGCGGCCAAGGCGCTGAACTGGGCGGTGTATGAAATGGAGCGGCGCTATCAGCTGATGAGTGAAGCCAGAGTGCGTAATCTGGAAGGCTATAACAAGGCGGCGGAAAAGCAGGAAGGGGCGGAGCGCCTGCCTCAGATTGTCATTATTATCGATGAGCTGGCCGATCTGATGATGGTGGCTGGCAAGGAAGTGGAGCAGGCCATCTGTAGAATCGCCCAGAAGGCGAGGGCGGCGGGTCTGCACCTGATACTGGCCACCCAGCGCCCCAGCGTGGATGTGATTACCGGCCTGATCAAGGCCAATTTGCCGAGCCGGTTGTCATTCCAGGTATCATCTAAAATCGATTCGCGCACCATTCTCGATCAGATGGGGGCGGAACAGTTGCTCGGCATGGGCGATAGCCTGTTTTTAAACGGTGGCCGTGATTTGAAGCGGGTGCATTGTGCGTTTGTGTCCGATGCCGAAGTGATTGATCTGGTGGAGCATCTGAAAGAGCAGGGTGAGCCGGATTATCGCGAAGAGGTGTTTGAAGCGCCGAGTGTGGATGAAGCATTGGCCGGCAGCGCCGGCGGCGGTGAGGATCATGATGAGAAGTATGATGAGGCGGCGGCGCTGGTGATTGAGAAGGGCAACTGCTCGGTGTCGATGGTGCAGCGCTATTTGCGTATCGGTTACAATCGAGCCAGCCGGCTGGTGGAGCAGATGGAACGCGACGGCCTGGTCAGCGCACCGGGTTCCGGCGGTATTCGCAAGGTGCTGGCGCGTTCTGAAGAAGCGGGCGGAGGCGTGTTGGAATGATGCGATATACACTGATGATATTATCATTGCTGGGGCTGTTCGTCACTGCGGCATCTGCCGCCACGGTTAAACAGGAATGGTCACTCGACGGCTATAACAACCGGCAGGGTGATTTTTTTGAACACAGTATCCGGCGTATGACCAAACTGCCCGGTTTTTCCTGCCGCTTTGATCAGCTGATGGTGTTCAGCGATGGCGGTGGTCAGCATTATGCCGGCACGCTGGCGATACTAAAGCCGAAGCGCTTTCGCTGGCAGTATGAGCAACCGTACGCGCAACTCTATCTGGGTGATGGTCAGTCCATCTGGCATTATGAACCGGATTTGATGCAGGCGGAGCGCTTAAATAACCTGGAGAGCGTCGATCCGGTTGTGATGCGCTTGTTGAACGGGCGGATTAAACTGTCTGAAATCAAGGTATTGAAGCGGGAATATGACAAAAAGATGGATATCCGCCGTTTTCAGGTGAGCATCGAAAAATCGCCTGAAGTGTGGCTGGGTTTCTCAAAATATGGCGATCTGGTTTATATCGAGCGAGAGGATATGCTCGGCAACCGTAACCGGATGCGCTTGTCAAAATGCTCCTACATTGCACCGGCGGCAAAACTATTTAGCTTCACGCCGCCTGCCGGTGTGGATGTGCTGGATTTGCGTTCAAAGTAAACGGCATTCAAGTAATCAGAGGATAAGGGATAACCATGAAACGAGTTTTAATCATTGTTGCCGCCATGCTGGCCGGTTTTACTCAGGCGCAGGCAGGCGGCTTTGATCAGCCCAATCAATCGGCCAGCGCCGCAGGCGTGGGCAATGCCTTTGTGGCCACGGCCAACGATGCATCCGCATTGATGTACAATCCGGCAGGCATCGCATGGCTATCCGGTGTGTCGGTGATGGGGTCGGGGCGTCTGGATTACCGCAATTCATCCGTCAAATCAGGCACGAATATTGCGCCCAATGCCGGCATCGAGCCCTTTGTCGGTTCGATTTATGCGACATGGGCGCCACGCAACCGGCGTCTGTCTGCAGGCTTTGGTTTTTCGCCCCTTTTTGCGATCAATAATGACTGGAAAGCCGCCTTCCCCGCGACTGGCGGCAGCACCAAACTGACCGTGGATCATACGACGCTGGATGCCGTCTATGCGCTGAACAGTGATTTGGCTATTGCTTTTGGCGCTGACTGGTATGTCACCCGGGCTACCATGACGCAGGGAGCGAGCAGCTTTAAGGGTAATGATTTTGGCGGTTTTGGCGGCCACGCTGCATTGATGTGGAAGCCGATGCCGGCATGGTCTGTCGGTGCGATGTTGCGTTCCGGGCCCAAAATCAATATGTCAGGCAACAATAACGAGACGTTGTCGTTCAGTCTGCCGGGTTATGCCAGTGTCGGTATTGCACACGATTTTGCCGATGTATGGCGTCTGGAAACCGATGTGAAGTGGACACGCTGGTCGACGCTGAAAAATATGAATATTGTAAAGGGGCATTTGATTACGCAAGCCAACCCGATGAATTTGCGTGATACGCTGACGGTTATGACCGGCCTGACCTGGACATGGCGCCAGAATAGCCAGTTTCGCCTGGGTTATGCGTATGAACAGGGAGCCAACCGCAGTCTGAATTTCAGTCCGGTCGTTGCCGATCAGGATGGTCACCGTATCAGCTTGGGCGCTGGCGCGGATCTGTTCGGGGTGCATATGGATGTGGCGTACCAATATGTGCTTTACAGCAAAAAAACGGCGACCGGAGCCTTTGCGGGCATTTATAGAGACCGGCGGCAGTCTCTTATGATGTCGGTGTCCGGTGCATTTGATTAACATGCAACAAATAACGCGGCTTGCATGGTGTTTTCCACCCTGTGGTAATGTTTCCTGCCACAGGGTGAAAACAATCCATGCGCGTTAGACAGGCCTCATTACTGGATTCCCCGGCGGCGGATATGACCGAGCCGCTGGCCAGTCGCATGCGCCCGCGCCAGCTGCAGGATATCGCCGGCCAGCAGGATTTGACCCGGCCGGATTCGTGGTTTGCCGCCATGATTAAGGAGGGGCGCTGTTGTTCCTGTCTGTTCTGGGGGCCGCCCGGCGTGGGCAAGACCACGCTGGCTTCATTGATGGCCGAAGCGGCTGATTTACCCTTTTCACATTTATCCGCCGTATCCGCCGGCAAGGCGGAGATTCAGGCGGTGGTCAAACAGGCGCAGGGCGAGGGACGCACATGGCTGTTGTTTCTCGATGAAATTCACCGCTTTAATAAAGCCCAGCAGGATGTATTGCTGCCCTATATCGAGGATGGCACACTGATACTGGTTGGCGCGACCACGGAAAACCCGTCCTTTTCGTTAAATAACGCCTTGCTGTCGCGTTGTCGGGTGATTGTGCTCAAGGCGCTGGAAACGGGCGAAATCGAATCGATCCTGAAGCGCGCCTGCACCTGTTTGCAACAGCAGGCGTCTGATTTTGAGGTAGCATCCGATGCGATTCGGGAACTGGCCCGCCAAGCCGATGGTGATGCGCGATATGCTCTGAATGCGCTGGAATCCCTGTTTGCAGCCGATGCGCATCGGCAATGGACGAAGAATGATATCGCTGCACAGAGTTTACGACGTTCGGCGCGTTATGATCGCGATGGCGATGCCCATTATGATTTGATTTCAGCCTTGCATAAATGCGTGCGCGATTCCGATGCTGATGCCGCTGCGTATTGGCTGGCGCGCATGCTGGAGGCGGGCGAGCAACCCTTATATATCGCCCGGCGTCTGATTCGCATAGCCACCGAGGATATCGGTCTGGCTGATCCGAAAGCGTTGAATGTGGCGCTGGATGCGCACCGGATGTTCGAGATTCTCGGTTCGCCGGAAGGTGAGCAGGGCTTGTTCGAAGCGGTTATTTATCTGGCTCTGGCGGCCAAGAGCAATGCCGCTTATATGGCCGAGAAGGGTGCGCGCAAGCTGGCCAGGCAGACGCAAGCTGCCGAAGTACCCATGCATTTGCGCAATGCACCGACGCAGTTGATGAAACAGGCAGGCTATGGCGCTGGCTATCAGTATGCCCATAACAGCCGGGATGCGGTGGTGAATCAGCAGCATGCCCCCGATGGCGTAGCCGTGACCGGGTTGTATATGCCTAACGGGCGCGGTTTTGAGCGTTCGCTGAAAGAGCGCATGGACTGGTTGCAGGAACGTAAAGCACAGGCGGGGGGCGTATAATGGTTCGGCAACTGGCGGCAGTGGCAATCGGCGGGGCGGCGGGTGCCATGATGCGCTGGCTGGTGGCTTCCGGCGTGCAGAAAATGACCGGCGGCGCCTTTCCGTGGGGTACGTTCGCGGTCAATGCGCTGGGCAGTTTTTTGCTCGGTTTCCTGTTTGTCTGGCTGATTGAGCGTTCAACCGCCAGTGAATTGCTGCGTTTGGCGATCACGGTTGGTTTTATGGGGGCATTTACGACCTTTTCCACCTATTCGCTGGAATCGGTGCGTTTGCTGCAGGAAGGCGCATTTTCACTGGCTTTCGGTAATATTGCCGGACAGGTTATCGTCTGCCTGCTGCTGACCTGGCTGGGCATTCAGCTGGCTCGGGTGATGTGATTGGCGGCGCTGCTGGCGGCGCATTTATGATCTGGTAAGCAGATAAAGCAGCAACAGATTGGTCAGCATGAGGATGATAGCCAGTCCGCGCCAGAAGCTGACCGGATCGCGCTCCAGCAGCGGCGCATGGGTGCGCATCAGAGCCGGATTCGGCGTGCACAGATCGCCATAGAATTCGGACATCACTTCATGGCGTTTGTCCGGGTCTGGCTGTACGGCCCGGCGAATGGCGCCATCCATCCAGATCGGTACGTTCAGATTATATTTGCGCACCGAGATATAATCGTAGTTTTTCCTGCGCGCCGTTTTTTCCTGTTCACCATAGGGATAATGTCCGCCCGATAACATTTTGTACACGGTGACGCCGAGCGAGAACAGGTCACTTTTGGGCGTGCCCTCATAGCCATCGAACAGTTCCGGTGCGATATAATTGGCCGTGCCTTCGATATGTTGCTGTGCAACCGGTGTGTGGATCTCTTTCAGGCCGGCCACCTGGGTGGAGCCGAAATCGATGATTTTGATGATGCCGTGTTTATCGATCATGATGTTTTCAGGCTTGATATCCTGATGCACCATTTCGCGGCGGTGGAATGCTCTTAAACCCTTGATGATCTGATCGACAATGCGGCGCACCTCATCCAGATCGGGCTCGGGGTGATCCAGGATCCACTGCGCCAACGAACGCCCTTCCAGAAATTCGGTGACATAATACATGCAACTGCGCTGGCGTTTGAGATGATGAACCTGGAAGACATGCGGGCTATTGATGCGCCGGCCCACCCAGACTTCATGCAGGAATTTATCAATATAAGCCGGATCATCCTCGAAATTCACCGAGGGTGTTTTAATCACGACAGTCTCGCCGCTCTCCACATCTTCAGCCAGATAAACCTGAATGGTGACGCTGCTGTGTAATTCCTGGATGATGCGATAGCCGTCGAGAATCATGCCGGCATCCAGCGGCGGCGGGAACGGGAGTTCGGTCAGTTGCCGGTAATATTCCTCTTCATTCTGATTGGGCAGCTGGGTGACATGAATGATCTGGCAGGTCACATTATCATTGCTGCCGGCTGCCAGCGCTGCTTCGACGACAGCGGCGGCAGCGCTGTCCGCATCGGATGCCGCCAGCGCCAGTGTTTTGATCTGTTCATCATCCAGAAACTCATGGATGCCGTCGGTGCTGAGCAGGAACATATCATCAACTTTGACGCTATGTTTGGCGTAATCGAAATGCACCTCGTGTTCACCGCCCATAGCGCGGGCCAGAAAGGCTTTTTTGCGGTCGATGATCAGGTGGTGATCTTTGGTCAGGCAGGTGATTTTCCCCTTGCGAATGCGGTACAGACGGGAGTCACCGACATGGAATACATGCGCCGTAGTCGATTTGAGTACCAGTGCAACCAGCGTCGTAGCCAGACTCAATTCAGACTGATAACGCTTTTGCCCCTGATTGTATAACCATGAATTGAGTGAATGGATAATGCGTTCACCCGATGTTTTGACCGACCATGACAGCGGCGTACTCAGGTAATCGGCGATAAAACCCTGTACGCAATATTCACTGGCTTCCTTGCCCGCCTCGCTGGAGCCGACCCCGTCGGCGGTGACGGCAACGATACCCTTATGAGTCAGTTCCATGCCCTCGGGGATGCGGATGCCGCAGCAATCCTCATTCTGTGCTTTCACGCCTGCCCGCGAACATTGCCCCGCCTCAACAATCAGTTTATTGCTCATAAGGTTTATTTAGCCACAGATGGACACAGATGAACACAGATATTTATCATGGGTTTTATCTGCGTGTATCTGCATTCATCTGTGGCGGTGTATCAATGGATTTCAATGCGTTCGATGGTGCCGTCGGGCAGCATTTCGACCATCACGCCCTTGGGCTCATCCAGCAGCATGGAGCAAATCGCCGCAAAGGCAATGCCGCCGGCGATGACGATGAAAAACACATCCGCAGATACCAGTGAAAAGACAGTCAGGAATACCACTGCGCCGATATTGCCGTAGGCGCCGACCATGCCGGCAATCTGGCCGGTTAAACGGCGTTTGATCAGGGGGACGACGGCAAATACGCAACCCGCCGCTGCACCGAGGCAGAGGGAGCTGAGCATCATCAGCGCCACGGCCAGGGCAATCGGCCAGTCGCCGCTGATCTGTGACATGGCGAAAAAGCCGATAGCCGCGCCAATCAACAGGATGACCAGTGAGCGTTTGCGACCGAATTTATCACTGATAAAACCGCCGGACGGGCAGGATATAATATCGGTCAGGGCGAAACATGCGCCGAATATGCCGGCCACGGCGACAGGCAGCATAAACGTCTCTTTAAAAAACATGGGCAGCATGGAAACGACAGAGAGCTCGGTGCCGAATGTAACGGCATAGGCCACGCTTAATATGGCGACCTGCTTGAATTTGTAGCGGTGAATGTCGGGCACGGGTTTGACAAATATCTCTTTATTGACCTTGTGGATTTGGCTGGCCTGAAAGCAATAGATGCCAAACAGCGCCGCATAGATGATCGTGGCTGCCAGCTCGCTGACCAGCCCCAGTCCGGCGACCTTCCAGACCAGGACGGCCATGGCCAGATACATCGGGATATTCATGAGCAGATAGAAAAAATAATCCTGTTTGCTCGATACTTCCAGACCGCCCGATTTATTGGGCCGGAAATAGGTGGAGCCGGCCGGCGTATCGGTAACGGATATATAATAAATGACCGCATACACCAGCGCAATCGCGCCGGTTACGGCTGTGGCATAGCGCCAGCCATCATCGCCGCCGAACATGAGAGCCAGCGTGGGCAGGGTGATGGCGGCGGCAGCGGAGCCGACATTACCGAAACCCTTATACATGCCTTCGGCCAGACCGAGCTGTTTGGCCGGATACCATTCGCTGATCATGCGGATGCCGATGACAAAACCGGCACCGACAAAACCGAGCAGAAAACGTGCTAAGGCCAGCGCTTCAAAGCTGGTGGCCATGGCGAAAAAGAAACACAGGATGGCCGTCAGCAACAGCATGGCCGAGTACATTTTTTTCGGGCCGAAGTGATCCACCAGCATGCCGGTGATGATGCGGGCCGGAATGGTCAGGGCGACATTGAGAATCAACAGGGTCTTGATTTGCTGGTCGGATAAGCCCAACGATGCCTGAATGGCCAGTAATAACGGTGCATGACTGAACCAGACCAGAAAGGTGACGAAAAATGCAAACCAGGTCATGTGCAGGATTTTTGCCCGGCTCTTGAATGAGAGGAAATTCTCTCTCATTGTGGATGTGCTCATGGTATCGCTCTCCTATGATGTTGAGTACATTGGTAAAACACGTCCGGCAGTGCGACTTTAGCCGCGCCTCCAGTGTTTATCTGAATTCTTATGCTTTGAGCAAAGGCGCTGCCAAGCGCTGTTTTCGGAGGGATGGCAATAATAGTCCCGATTTATTGGCGGCGCGCCTGATTTGGATGGGCGATAAATAAGCAGTAATGCCTATAATGTGTGCAGTATGATCCGCCACCTGCCGGATAATTGCGGGAAACATTAAGCTATGCAGGTGGCACCGAGGTTGCTTTGGTTTGGGTGTAGCTACTGAGCATGCATGTGGAATGGGGATGCTCAAGCGCGTTTCACCGCATAGTTATGCAAAGCAAAAGCAGGAAATAATTTTTACCGAGGTTACGATGAGCGAAAAGAAAAAACTGGTCATGATTGGTAATGGCATGGCGGGTGTGCGCGCGATTGAGGAAATTCTCGATGCCAACCCGGATATGTTTGAGATTACGATTTTCGGCGCAGAGAAATATCCCAACTATAATCGCATCATGCTCTCGCCGGTGCTGGCCGGAGATACCACGATTGAGGATATTATTCTCAATGACGAACAATGGTATGCCGATAATGGCATCACCCTGCATATGGGCAAACGCATCAGTGAAATCCAGCGCGGTTATCGCAAGGTGGTGGCTGAAGACGGCACCGAAGTGGCCTACGATAATCTGATTATCGCTACCGGCTCCAACCCGTTCATTATCCCGATTCCGGGTCACGACAAAGAGGGCGTGATGGCCTTCCGCGATATCGATGATTGCGATGCCATGGTCGAGGCGGCCAAAACATACAAGAAAGCGGCCGTGATCGGCGGCGGCCTGCTGGGGCTGGAAGCGGCCAAGGGTTTGTTGCATCTGGGTATGGATGTCACCGTGATTCACGATCAGGCCACGCTGATGAATATGCAGCTCGATTCGGTAGCCGGTGAAATGCTGCGCTCGGATCTGGAAAAGCAGGGCATGAAATTCAAAGTCTCCACCCTGACCACCGAAGTGCTGGGTGAACCGCGTGTGACCGGTCTGAAATTCAAGGACGGCTCAACGCTGGACTGTGATTTGCTGATTATGGCGGTCGGTATTCGCCCCAATATGGAGTTGGCCAAGGGTAGCGGGCTGTTTTGTAATCGCGGTATCGTGGTCAATGATTATATGCAGTCGGTCACCGATCCGTCGGTGTATTCGGTGGGCGAGTGCGCCGAGCATCGCGGCATTGCCTACGGTTTAGTCGCACCATTATTCGAGCAGG
>CAZXAI010000012.1:0-17063 GCA_964638265.1 uncultured Zetaproteobacteria bacterium | reverse complement strand
ATACCCGCGATGTGTGGGTGTATGATATGCGCACCAATATGCCGAACTTCGGCAAGCGCACCCCCTTCACTGCTGAGCATTTCAGCGATTTTATCGCCTGCTACGGTGGTGATCCGCATGGCCAGAGTGAACGCATCGATCAGGGCGAACAGGGGCGTTTCCGCTGTTTCTCGCGCGAAACCATCAAAGCACGAAACGACAATCTCGACATTTCATGGCTGAAAGATGATTCGGCATCCAACGCCGAGGATCTGCCGGAACCGGATGAGATTGCAGGAGCTATCTTTGCGAATTTGCAAATAGCGATGAGCGAGATCGAGGCACTGACTGCGGAGCTTGAAGGTGAGTGATTGCGAAAATCGTCATTCCAGCTCTCCTTCTCGTCATTCCCGCGAAGGCGGGAATCCACAAGCATTCACCGCAGAGTACGCAGAGGAACGCAGAGGAAAAACATTAACCACAGAGGCACAAAGACACAGAGGATTCCTGGGGAGTTGGCATGATGTTTCCCTAGGGGAAATTGCCCAAATTAGGTATGGACATACTGCAAAGTCGTCAGTTTTATTTGATGGGCCAAAATACCTTAGAATTACCGATATTCAGAATAGCTATGTTGATTGGGGGTTAGTTCCAAGTTGCCCTCAAATAAAAGATACACTTCAAAAGTTCATACTAAAGAGAGGAGACATAGTCTTTGCTCGAACTGGTGCCACCACAGGAAAGAGTTATCTGATCGAAGATTGTCCCGAAGCCGTTTTTGCCTCATATTTGATTAGAGTTCAACCTAATCAGAAAGTGATAAACCCACACTTTGTGCAGAAATATTTTCTGACTGCCAAATATTGGAATGCTATTGGCCTTGGCACCTCAGGAAATGCCCAAGGCGGATTTAATGCAAGCAAGCTTACTCAACTCAATATTCCATTGCCTCCCCTCAATGAGCAGAAGCGGATTGTGGCGAAGATTGAGGCTTTGCAGGCGCGGAGTAAGGCGGCGCGGGATGCATTGGCAGAGGTGCCAAAGCTGGTGGAGCAGTTCAAGCAGTCGGTGCTGGCTGCCGCATTCCGTGGTGATCTGACCAAAACATGGAGAGAACAACACCCCGATGTAGAACCCGCCGAACAACTGCTGGCACGCATCCGCACCGAACGCCGCACCAAGTGGGAAGCCGATCAACTCGCCGCTTATGAGGCCAAAAACAAAACCCCACCCAAAAACTGGCAATCCAGATACAAAGAACCGGTTTCGATCGATACTTCTAATCTTCCTGATTTGCCGGAGAGTTGGTGTTGGGCTTCGTTAGGAGAAGCAACTGTCAAAGTTCAAGATGGCAACTATGGCGGTAGTTACCCAAAGAAAAATGAATGGACGGAGACAGGTGTTCCTTTTTTAACTCCAGCTGCTATTCGAGAGGATGGGGCTATTGATGATTCGCTAGTGAAGCATGTGAGTGTAGAGAAAAATGCAAAACTTACGAAAGCACAGCTAAAGAAAGGCGATATTATTTTTCCAAACCGAGGATCGAGAGAAGCTCAAGTCAATGGTAAACAACCATTTGCTATCCAGGTGCCTAGTTTCTACAGTGATGGAAACATAAACCCTCAACTAACCCTTGTAAGGCTGATGCCAAAACTATTAAGTCCATTATATGTTTGTTTGGCCATGAATGCTCCTGTTTTTCTCCAAGAGATCAGAAGTTTGACGCGAGGAGGGGCTCTGCGGTTTATTAATTTGACTCAAAGCTGCAAATTACCAATTCCAATTATCTCTTTGGAAGAGCAACACCAAATCACCCAACGCATCGAATCACTCTTTGCCTATGCCGATTCGATTCTGGAGCAGGCAAAAGCATCGCTGGCAGAGCTGGATCAGCTGGATCAGTCCATCCTTGCCAAGGCATTTCGTGGCGAGCTGGTGCCGCAAGACCCAAACGATGAACCCGCCTCGGTGCTGCTCGAACGCATCAAAGCCGAACGCGCTAAAGTTACACCGGTAAAAAAAAGCAGGAAGAAGGCAATGGCATGATCATTGGCGTTGATGATAGCCATGGTCAGATATACGAAGGTACGGGGGGAGACATGTATTCAGTTTTTACAGGCAGGGCAGGATACAACTTTATTTTGTATGAACAGTAACAGGGCAGGCATCCCGGTGCCGGCTCGGATCGCAGTGACTCATGTGTTGGCGTAGAGCGGTGCGTTGTGTGAGTGGTGATGATGACAAACTTTGACACATGGCTGATCTGTTTCTAAGCTGACGGGACATGAAAACAGACGGGACGACAAAGACTTACGGGATCATCGGCTGGCCGGTAAAGCATTCGCTTTCGCCGCTGTTTCAATCCCGTTTTCTCGAACAGCATCATATCAACGCCGTATATCTGCCTTTTGCCGTGGCACCGGACTTGCTCGCTCAGGCCATGGGTGGTTTATGGGCGCTGGGCGTGCAGGGATTCAATGTCACGGTTCCACACAAGGAAGCGGTATTTCAGATGGTGGAGGCGGATGCCGAGGCCAGGCTGATTGGCGCAGTCAATAGCGTTCGCAGGGCTGACGGCGGCTGGCAGGGCACCAATACCGACTGGTTCGGGTTCAAGGCGGTGATGGACGGGCTGCAGGCGGCGATCACAGGGGAACAGGTGTTATTGTTCGGGGCCGGTGGCACGTCGCGAGCGGTGCTGCATGCCGTGGCCCAACTGGATCCCGCTCAAGTGAATATCTGTAATCGCAATCCTGATCGTCTGGCTGCATTAATCGCATCTGTACGGGCATCGTATCCGCATTTGAACTGTGTGCCGCTGTCATGGCAACAGGATCATGTCAGTCAGGCCTGTGCCGATTCGCGCTTGCTGATCAATACCACCAGTATCGGATTGCAGGCCGGGCAGGCGTTTCCATTCCGCTTATCCGGCCAGGGCGTTGCCATTGATGCGGTCTATCGCCCGGATGGGGCAACGGCCTTTGTTGAGGCGGCCAGTAAGGCCGGGCGCTTGTGCGTGGATGGTTTGCCGATGCTGGTGGCGCAGGGCGCGGCTGCATTTGCCTGGTGGCATGGCTGCGCCATCCCGGATAACAGCGCTACGTTGCGTTATATGCAACAATACCTGGGCCGCAAAACGCTTGCTCTGCCGGGCTGGGGGCATGCAAGATGAATCGATCCCGCCTGGGAGATATGCTGCTCAGGCAGCAGCGCATCAGTCGCGATCAACTGGAGAAGGTGGTGCGTGAAGCCCGGCTGAACGGCGACAGTCTGACCGCTCAACTGGTGCAGCAGGGCATTTTTACAGAACCTGATCTGGTTGCGTTTCTGGCCAGATCCTTCGGTTGCCCGGTCATTGATCTGAATCAGGTCGATGTGGATGAGGGCGTGGCCAATATTCCGATGGATGTGCTGCGCAAGAATCTGGCCTTGCCGCTCAAACGCAAGGGCAACAAGCTCAAACTGGCTGTGGTTGACCCCTTCGATATCAACAGCCTGGATGAGATCGCCTTTATCTCCGGCTGCAAGATCGACATTGTTGTGGCGGCTGAAAGCCAGTTGAATAAAAAACTGGATGAGCTCAGTAATGACGATGCGCATTTGCAGCAGGTGATGTCCGACCTGGGAGTCATGGATGTAGAAGTCGTGGACACTTCCGAGGCGGATATCGATGAATATTCGCTGTCTGCCGAGATCGAGGCGGCGCCGGTGGTTCGGCTGGTCAACCTGATTCTGATGGATGCAATCAAGCGCGGCTCCTCGGATATTCATCTCGAACCGTATGAAAAAGTGTTGCGCGTGCGCTATCGCATTGATGGTGTGCTGCATGAGATTATGAGGCCCAGCCTGAGTATGCGCGATGCGATTGTGTCGCGATTGAAGATTCTGGCCCGGCTCGATATCGCTGAACGCCGGTTGCCGCAGGACGGGCGTATCAAGCTGCGCCTGTCACGCGCCAAAACAGTGGATTTTCGCGTCTCTGTATTGCCGACCCTGTTTGGTGAAAAGGTGGTGATGCGGCTGCTCGATCCGTCCAGTTTGCAACTGGATATGACCAAATTGGGATATGGCAGGAATGCGCTGGCCTGGCTCAAAGATGCGATTCACAGGCCGTATGGCATGGTGCTGGTAACCGGCCCGACCGGATCGGGAAAAACAGTCAGCCTCTATTCGGCGGTGTCCGAACTGAATCAGCCCGGCGTGAATATCTCCACCGCAGAAGATCCGGTTGAATTTAATTTTATGGGTATCAATCAGGTCAATGTAAATACAGATATCGGACTGGACTTTCCCGCCGTGTTGCGCTCTTTTATGCGCCAGGATCCGGATGTCATTCTGATCGGTGAAATACGCGATTATGAAACGGCGGTGATCGGTATCAAGGCCGCATTGACCGGCCACCTGGTATTGGCCACGCTGCACACCAACGATGCGCCTTCCACCATGACGCGATTGATCAATATGGGCATTGAGTCTTTTTTGGTCGGCTCGGCCATCAATATGGTGTCCGCCCAGCGTCTGGCGCGACGTATTTGTCCGGATTGCAAGGCACCGGAGCAGATTCCTGCCGAGGCGCTGCTCGATGCCGGCGTAGCGGACAGCGATGTGGGAGATTTTCGTCCCATGCATGGGCGGGGCTGCCAAACGTGCAATGGCACCGGCTATAAGGGCAGGACGGGTATTTATCAGGTCATGCCTGTGTTTGATGCCATGCGTGAAGCCGTGTATGCCGGCGAGAATACGGATCGGATCAATGCCATTGCCATTGCGCACGGCGTGAAAACCCTGCGCATGGAAGCGTTGGATAAAGTGAAGACCGGTGATATTTCGCTGGAAGAATGTTTGCGGGTGACGGTGGCGGATTGAGTATGAACGATATGAGACAGGCTGGGTGGCGGTAATTAACAATGGCAACGTTTATATGGCAGGCAAACAACAAGCAGGGGGCTGCGCAACGTGGTGAGATAGAGGCGCCCAATCGTGAAATCGCAACGGCAATTCTGCGACGCAAGGGGCTGGTGAATGTCAGTGTGAAGAAAAAGCCGATTGAAATCAATCTGTTTCCCGAGAAAGTCGATGACAAGGATATTTCGGTGTTTTTCCGACAACTGTCCACCATGATCAATGCCGGGTTGCCGCTGGTACAGTGTTTTGAGCTGGCCGAGCGCGGCACCGAGAAAAAAGCCATGGTCAAGCTGCTGGGTGATGTGCGGCAGAGTCTCGAAGGTGGTAATCCGCTGGGTGAAACCATGCGCAAGTTTCCCGATGAATTCGATCGACTGACCTGCGCGCTGGTGGAGGCCGGCGAGCAGGGCGGCATACTGGATACGATTTTATTGCGCCTGTGTGTGTACAAGGAAAAAGCCCTGTCCCTGAAAGCCAAAATCAAGTCGGCCATGGTCTATCCGATTGCCATTCTGGTGGTGTCGTTCATTGTTACTTCGATTCTGATGATTTTCGTGATTCCTGTGTTCGGGGAAATGTTCGCGGACTTCGGTTCCGAATTGCCCATGCCGACCCAGATTGCGATGTCCATATCCGACGTATTTGTGCAATTCTGGTATGTTGTGGTCGGTGCGCCGATTGCCCTGGTGTTTGCCATTAAAGCCATCTACAAGACGCCAAAGGGGCGTTATCAACTCGATAAACTGTTGCTGGCTCTGCCGGTGCTGGGCGATGTGCTGCGCAAAGCCTCTGTAGCGCGTTTCTGCCGCACCTTTTCCACCCTCAGCGCTGCTGGTGTGCCGATTCTGGAGGCGCTGGATACGGTGGCAGAGACAGCCGGTAATGTGGTGATTGAAAAAGTAATCCTGACATCGAAAGATTCGATTTCACAGGGGCAAACCCTGACCGCGCCGCTGGAAGCCAGTAAAATTTTTCCGATTATGGTGACGCAGATGATTTCCATTGGCGAGCAGACCGGCAGTCTGGAAGAAATGCTGGGTAAAATTGCCGACTTCTACGAGGAAGAAGTGGATACGGCGGTCGATAATATGCAGCAGTTGATGGAGCCGATCATTATGGCCTTTCTCGGCGTGGTCATTGGCGGTCTGGTGATTTCCATGTACTTGCCTATCTTCCAGATGGCTTCCATCGTCTGATCGGGTGTAAGTCGTCCTCATCATTTCCGGATTCTACCCATGCGCCTGATTCTGTATCGCGCTCTGGCCGCCGCCGTGATTGCTATCGTGCTGCTGCTGTGGGTGTACCCCGCTTCCGGGCTGTTTCAGCAGCAGTTGATGGTGTCAACGGGCGTACTGTTTTTGCTGCTGCTGCTGTTGCAGACATGGCTGACATCCAGCCGGGTGTCCGAAAATAACCAGCGGATATTCCAGTATGCCGCCGATGTCACGCTGTCCAGCGTACTGATTTTCGCCTCCGGCGGCGTATTCAGCCCGTTTTCATTTTTATATGGTTTGATCATTATTGCATCCGGTTCGCATGCCCGCCGGTTGTTACCCATTGTGATCAGTATTCTGGCATGTTCGGGTTATCTGGCCGCCGTCTATGGCGAAGCATGGCTGGTGCGCAGGGACGGGCTCGACATGCAACAGGCGTTGCATATTCTGTTACAGGTTTCGGCGCTGATCCTGGTTGGCGGCGTGATGGCCTATATCGCCCGACGTCATGCCAGTCTGCGGGCTCAGAGCGCCCGGGCTGTCCGGCAACATAGAAAGCTCAAGGATTTACACGATCATATTATGGCCGAAATGGCGGAAGGCGTGATTGTGCTGGATCGGGAACTGCATGTCAGCGATATGAACCCGGCCGCCAGACTACTGCTGGGGGGCAAGTCGGTCGCCATACTGTTGCGCATTCCGGCTCTGGCTGCATTTTTCCAGCAGTCGTTCGATTCCGAATTTCAGTGCGAATTTGAGGGTGTAACGAATGATGCGGGTGATGACGCCAGGCTCACATTATTGCTGGCTGTGCGGCCGCTGTCATCGGATGCCGATGCGGCATGGCTGTTGACGCTGGTCGATATTTCCGAGGCCAGGCGTCTGGAGCAACAATTGCTGCAACAGGAAAAAATGGCCATGCTGGGCAAGATGGCAGCCATGCTGGCGCATGAGATTCGCAATCCTATTCAGACCATGGCGCAGGGGCTGGAGCTGTTGTCGGCCAAGCCGGAGTGCCGTGAGGCGATGCAGGAGATTCTGCGCGATGAAACGCTGCGCCTGAACAGGCTGGTCGGCATGATGCTGGATTACGCCAGACCCTTGCAGCCGAATCCTGCTCTGACCTATATGCCCGAAGTGTTCAGGCAGGCTCTGGCTCAGGGGGCAATCGGACGCAGTGAGCAGGTGCGCGGGCAGTGCCAGCTGGATGAGCTGACGATTGATAGCGACCACTTTCGCCTGGTGCTGGATAATCTGTTATCCAATGCGCTGGCTCATCATCGTCCCGGCAGCAGTATTGATGTGACGCTGAAGGCGGATGGGCGGGGCTGGGTGCTGATGGTTTGTAACGAGGGCGATCTGGCTGAAGAGGTACGGGACACATTGTTTGAACCGTTTGTGACCGGGCGTTCCAGCGGTATCGGTCTGGGTTTGGCGACCGTGCGTCAGGTGTGTTTGGTCAATGCATGGACGGTGAATGTTGATGCCGGTAAGGGCAAGGTCTGTTTTCAGGTCAATGGGTCGCTACAGCCGGAAACCGAGCGCCTGGCGGTTCAAACGGTGGAGATGCAGGCGGTGAGCCTTCAACAGGCAGGAGGGCGGAGTGGCTGAAATATTACTGGTGGAAGATGAGGCGAATGCCCGCAAGGTATTATCGATGGGGCTGGAAATGCAGGGGCATCAGGTGTGCGGATGTGCTTCGCCGGAGGCTGCTGGGCAGGCGTTGCAGGATCAGACCTTTGATGTGGTGCTAACCGATTTGCGTATGCAGGGACGCGATGCAGGGCTGGATGTGATTGATATGGCGGTGCAACAGCAACCGCAGGCGCGGGTATTGCTGTTGACCGCCTATGCCAGCGCCGATACGGCCGTGGCGGCCATGAAGCGGGGGGCTTTTGATTATTTAACCAAGCCGGTGTCGGGCGAAGAACTGGCCTCAGCAGTCGAACGGGCGCTGTTCGATGCCGCTGCTGCAGCAGCACATGCGGCGGAACCAGCCGGGGCAGGCGCTGAGGTATTGCTGGAATCCACCGGATCCGCCGAAGCGAAGCTGATCGGCGATTCCGAACCGATGCGGCGGGTGCGGGAACGCTTGAAACGGGGTGCGAAATCCGATTTTACCGTGTTGATTTCAGGCGAATCCGGCACGGGCAAGGAACTGGCCGCGCGTTTGGTGCATGCCAGCTCGACGCGCGCCAAGGGCGCTTTTATTCCGGTGCATTGCGGCGCTATTCCAGAAGGGTTATTTGAGTCCGAACTGTTTGGTCACTGTAAGGGTGCGTTCACCGATGCCAACAGTGATCGCGCCGGTCTGATCGAATCGGCCAATGGCGGCACGCTGTTTCTCGACGAAGTGGGGGAGTTGCCTCTGTCGCTGCAGGTGAAATTGCTGCGGGTGTTGCAGGAAAAACGTCTGCGCCGGGTCGGCGAGGACAGGGAGCATGATGTGGATGTGCGCATTATCGCTGCCACCAACCGGGATCTGGCAGCGGCAGTGCGGCAGGGGACTTTTCGCGAAGATCTGTTTTTTCGCCTCAATGTGGTGCCGGTGCATATGCCGCCACTCAGACAGATCCAGGAAGATATTCCGCTGCTGGCTAAGGCGATTGTGCGCCAGTGCAGTGGCGGACGGGCCCGGCTCAGTGAGGCCTGTTTGCAACAGCTGGCCGGCTTGCCGTTTATGGGCAATGTGCGTGAGTTGGAGAATTTATTGCAGCGTATGCTGGCTTTGTCTGAAGATGGTGATCTGGATGTGGCGCTGCTGGCCGAGATGTACTCCGGATCCGATGGCGGTCGTCATATTTCATTGCAAGACATGCAGCAGCGGGGTGGCGGTCTGGATGACTGGGTGGCGGAAATCGAGCAGCAGTTGATCGATGAGGCGCTGGCCACAACCGGCGGCAATATTACCAAAGCCGCCTCGCAACTGGGTATCAGTTTCCGTTCGCTGCGTTATCGTTTGAAAAAAGGGCATGGGGCGGACGAAAGCGTATGATTGCATGGGTGATAGCATTGCTGGGGCTGATGGTGGGCAGCTTTGCCAATGTGTGCGTCTATCGTATTCCCCGACGCGAATCGATCGCGTTTCCCGGCAGCCATTGCCCGGCCTGCGGCCATGCCATCGCGGCATACGATAATATCCCGCTGCTGTCCTGGCTGATACTGGCCGGCCGCTGTCGTCATTGCCGGGCGTCGATTGCATGGCGTTACCCGGTGCTGGAGCTGGTGATGGGGGTCAGTTGGGGTTTGTTGGCCTGGCATTTCGGCCTCAGCACAGAGCTGGCGGTGGCGCTGACGCTGTTTTTCCTGCTCTGGGTGCTGAGCTTTATTGATCTGGAAACGGGCTTGCTACCCAATGTATTAACATATCCGGGCATAGCACTGGGATTGATCTTTTCCTGGTGGCTGGGTGACTGGCAGGACGCACTGATTGGAGCGATAGCCGGCTATGGTATTTTCTGGTTGATCGCCCGGATGTTTTTATGGCTGACCGGTCGTGAAGGCATGGGTTATGGCGATTTCAAACTGCTGGCCATGCTCGGTGCATTTATGGGCTGGCAAGCACTGCCGTTTATTATTCTGGCCTCATCGGTCGTCGGCACGATTGCCGGGGTGATATTTCTGCTGCTGGCCAAAAAAGGCTTGCGGGCTGAAATCCCGTTTGGCCCCTATCTGGCGGTAGCCGGCATGATCTGGTTTGTCTGGGGTGATGCGGTGCTGAACTGGTATTTGCATATGGCTGGTCTGTCTGTATGAGCACGCTGGCATGAGCCCGCATCGTATCGGCCTGACCGGCGGCATGGGCAGCGGCAAGAGCACCGTTGCCGCGATGTTCGCCGAGCTCGGCGTGCCGGTGCTGGATCTGGATACGGTGGGCCATGCCGTGGTTTCACCCGGCAGCAAGGGCTTGGGTCAACTGGTCGAGGTGTTTGGGCGCGATATTCTGAATCCGGATGCATCATTGAACCGGAAAAAACTGGCACAGCGATGTTTTTCCGATGCTGAACACACCCGGCAACTCAATGCCATTATGCATCCGCTAATCTGGCAGGCTGAAGCATCATGGCTGCAACAGCAGCAGGCGGATTATGCAATTATCGAAGCCTCGGTATTGCTGGAGTCCGGTGCGGTGGCACGCATGGATGCGGTGATTGTTGTGCTGGCGGATGTGGCCGTGCGATGCCAGCGCGTGTTGGCCAGAGGCGGGCGCAGCGAGGCTGAATTTTATGCCATTGTGGACAGGCAGGTCAGCGATACAGAGCGGCGTGAGGCGGCTGACTATATAATAGACAATACAGGCAGTCTGGCGGCCTTGCGGCAGCAGGTGCTGAAAACACATGCATTATTGCAGGAATGCTATGTTTATACTGGAGAAATGTGAAAGGATGGTTGACAGGTCATTCGGAGACATTTAGCAATGCACCCGTTGCCGGTACATCTCCCGGCGTTCCGGTTGTCCAGTCCGACTTATGATTACACATTTATCGTCAGCCAAGTATTGCTCAACCAGCACAATGCCGAACTTCAGTGGATTCAAAAGCCGGAGTTCATCAACTCTACTGTTAACCATCAAGCTGTAGGCGGTCACTTAATCGCTATCAGTACCAACAAAGACTCATGACTGATCGCGTCTATCTATTATTTGGAGAGTTCTACCATGTCTCAGGAAACTGAAAACCCACAGGAAGCGACAGATGCCAGCGCATCTGCTGCAAGCGAGGTGGTAAAACCGCGTCGAGGCCGGCCTCGCAAGGTCGTGGAGACGCCGACTGCTGATGCAGGCGGATCGGAGCAGGCGCAGCCGGAAGCGGTTGTTTCCGATACAGCGTCGGCAGAAGCAGATAAACCACGCCGTCGCGGGCGTCCCCGCAAGGTCGTGGAGACGCCGACTGCTGATGCAGCGGATCAGGCGCAGCCGGAAGCGGTAGCTGCCGATAACGCGCCGGCTGAAGATAAGCCGCGCCGTCGTGGGCGGCCCCGCAATGTTGATGCTCCGAATAATGCCAGACAGGACACAGGCGCTGGCTCAGAACCGAAAGAAGCAACGCCGGAATCCAGTCATGAGCAGCCCCGCCGGGCTCGTTGGAAGAAGGGTGATCGCAACACCAAGGTTGAGCGTAATAACAATAACAAACGCGGACGTCGTGACGAGCCGGAAGAGAAAATTTCCGATGAGATGGATGGCGTATCGCTGAATCTGAAAGAGATCTCGGCCAAGTCACCGACCGAATTGCTGGAGCTGGCTGATCGCTATGATATTGATAATGCCGCCGGCATGCGCAAGCAGGAGCAGGTGTCTGCCATTCTGCGCGCTCACGGTCTGCGTGGCGGCACCATTTACAGTGAAGGCGTGCTGGAGATTCTGCCGGACGGATTCGGTTTTCTGCGTTCGCCCGATGCCAATTATTTATCCGGCCCGGATGATGTCTATGTATCCGGGCATCAGATTCGCCGGTTTTTTCTGCGCAAGGGCGATACGGTGGCCGGAGAAATCAGGCCGCCGCGCCGGGGTGAAAAATACTTTGCCCTGAAAACGGTCGATACCACCAATGGCGAATCGCCGGAAGCAGCGCGTACCAAAGTGCTGTTTGATAATCTGACGCCGTTATATCCTGATGAGCGTTTGCACATGGAAATCGATAATCCGACCAATAAGGATTTGACCGGTCGCATTATTGATATCGTCTCGCCCATTGGCAAAGGCCAGCGCGCTCTGCTGGTGGCGCCGCCGCGCACCGGTAAAACGGTGATGATGCAGTCGATTGCCCATTCTATCGAGGCCAATCACCCGGCCGTGGAGTTGATGGTCCTGTTGATTGATGAGCGCCCGGAAGAAGTGACGGATATGAAGCGTTCAGTGCGGGGTGAGGTGATTTCCTCCACCTTTGATGAGCCGGCTCAGCGCCATGTGCAGGTATCCGAAATGGTTATTGAGAAGGCCAAGCGATTGGTTGAACATGGCAAGGATGTGGTCATACTGCTCGATTCGATTACCCGCCTGGCGCGCGCCTATAACACGGTCGTACCATCTTCCGGCAAGATTCTGACCGGCGGCGTGGATGCCAATGCCCTGCACCGCCCCAAACGGTTTTTCGGCGCCGCGCGCAATATCGAGGGCGGCGGATCATTGACAATTATTGCCACCGCGCTGGTGGAAACCGGCTCCAAGATGGATGAGGTGATTTTTGAAGAGTTCAAGGGTACCGGCAATATGGAAATCCGGCTGGATCGCAAACTGACCGATAAACGTATTTTCCCGTCCATTGACATTGCGCCATCCGGCACCCGTAAGGAAGAATTGCTCACCCCGCGCGAAGAACTGCAAAAGGTGTGGATTCTGCGCAAGATTCTTTCGCCGATGGGTACGGTTGATGCGATGGAATTCCTGATTGATAAACTCAGCCCGACCAAGAACAACGCGGAGTTCTTTGAACGCATGAATCAATAGCGGGTGTGAAGGGAGGAAGATGTGAGGTTACGCATCTGCCCCTTGTGCGTTGCTTCAATGAAACAGGCGGCTGCAATTGCAGCCGCCTGTTTGCTGAGGCGTGTGCTTTTTAGTGCAGGCTGGGTTGCTGTTGAGACTTAACCAGCGCTTTCTTTTGCAGCGCACTCAATGCTGTGGCGCCATCGGTGGTGCCGCCGATATTGCCAACGATCGTACCAAGGTTCGTCATAAACGCCTGCTTGGCGGTTTGCATCTGTTGCATGGATGGTTGAGCCCCGCCGGAGAAAATATCAAACCGGGTCTGCTCGGCGATTTGAATATCCTCCTGGATACCCAGTAGTGCATCAAAGGAGGCGTTGCCGGTATTGAATGCCGTGGCTGTATTGACTGTCCAGGTGGAACCGGCGCCAGTACATGCGGTTCGGTTGAATGAAGTGCCATTGGCGCATGAGCCGAACCATTCAGCCATTGAGTTGGGTATGGCCAGACCGGAACGCGTATATGTCAGGCCGCCACCACCACTGATGATCGAAGCGACAAAAGATACCGCTGCGGCCTGGGGGACTGGCCAGTTCACCACAGCGCCATTGAAATTCGTCAATGTCCCCAAATTTACTGGGAGCTGTGCCGTAGTGATTCCGAGCGCAGTAGCAACCGCTGCTCTCAATGCGGTAATTTCAGTATTGGTGGACTGAATAGCCACATTGAAGGTGCTGAAGGCGGATTGGAAGGAGAGGTCGATGGCATTCTGGATAGTGCTGTTTACCGGATCCAGCATGGTGCCCTGAATAAAGCCCGCGCTGTTGATGGCCGGGCTGCCGGCATTGTTCCAGGCCGTAATCGCTGCGGCAATCGGGTTTTGCGTCTTATCGATGCGACCGGCTGCATGGGCGGTGTTGATTGTTTCCGTCATATTGGCGGTACCGTCAAAATAGGGCGCATAGGTAGTGTCAATGGCGGCCATTGCATTCATCATGGTGGTTACGCCGTTATTGAAACGGGTTTTCTGGGCGGTTGACGCATTCAGGGCGGTCAATGTCGCGGCATAACGGGATTTCACTTTTGTCGCAGAGACGCGGGTGAAGAAGTTATTGACCGATTGATTCATATTGTTTCTGAATGCGACCGACAGTGCGTTCATGGCGCTGAGTCCGGCGCCGGATTGCAATTTGATGCCAGCCGAATCAAATGCGGCGAGAATCAGATCCAGATCAATGCCGGTGGCCGATGCGGCATCAATAAAGATATCGGAAATCAGTCCGGATGCCTTGGCCATATCGGCCTTGGCCGATGCCGGCGTGTCTACCGATGACTTGGCCAGCGCCGCAAAATTGCGTAAATCCTTGGCGCCGGAGGTGGGATTGTAGACCAGCTTTTTCTTGAATGCCGCCAGTTGGGCTGCGCTGGCGCCATTGGCCCGCATGTAGACCTCCATGCCGTTGATGATGGCTTCCTTGCCGATAGTGGCGGCATTGGAAATATCCGTGGTGGACAGGTTCGGGTTACGCGTGAACATCAACCCGAAGGCGATAACAATCGGGTCATCCGAGCCAACAATCAGGCCCATTTTTTCCATCAGCTTGGCCTGCGCCGTGGTGGTGGTATTGACGCCCAGGGTGTTGGATGCATTGGCCGGCGGAGCCGGTGCAAATGATTTAATACGCACATTCCCGGCGCTGTCCTTGACGGTTACAATAAGGAAGTTATTGGTCGCCTGCGTCGGCACGTTGGCGAATGTAAAAATGATTTTGCCATTGGCATCCGAAGTGACTGCGGATGTGCTGACCAGCGTGGTGCTGCCGTTTGCATTGACTTTGGTCATTTCTACCGTGTATGGCGTATTGGCCGTCAGGGCGAAGCAGCTTTGCGCCACAACAGTCATTGCAATGACTGCCAGAGAAAGCGCTCCGGCAATCGTTTTCAGCGTGAAGTTTTTGCGGGTTGCTTGCATGATTTTCTCCTCTCTTATGCGCCGGAACCGGAAAGGCTGCTGCCCGTTCCGCTACCAGTCGCTCCGTTTGTGCCGCTGCCGCCGCAAGAAGCCAGGCCCAAAGCCAGCGTCAACGCCAGCAACAGGCCGCCTAATATTTTGAATAACCGCATGTGAACATCCTCCTGAGATGATGGGATTTTCGCCCGCCATGATGGAAGAGGGCGGGTAGTGAAAACAATGAGCAATCTTCATGCCATACTGGCGGCATTGTTCAGGCAAGGGAGCGAATGAAAGCGTAAGTAGCGGGAATGCTGAAGCGTGAAAGGGAGATCCCTTCTCAATGTTGGATTTTCAAGTTTCCAGTGCTGCCGGCAGATGATGAAATGTCGGAATATGATAATCCCATACCCCTTCTGCTTCACGGCTGATCCATACTGTCTTGCAGCCGAGCGCCTTGGCGACGCGTAAATTATCCGCCATGTCATCCACCACCAGCGTGCGTGCAGGCGTGAATCCTTCCGCTGCGATCAGGCTGGCCAGCGTTTGCCGGCAGGGTTTGGGGATATAGTTGTTGAAGCGGATATCGTAGATGGCTGTGAAATGGCGGGCGATGCCCAGCGCAGCCAGAATGCGTTCGGCATGTTCGCGGATGCCGTTGGTGTGAATCACCTTGCGACCGGGCAGGCGAGCCAGAGCCGCATCCAGCGCATCATCCTGTTTCAGAATTTCATGCGCATCGATATTGTGCACATCATGCAGGAATGCTTCCGGTTCCATGCCGTGGTGCAGCATCATGCCGCGCAATGTGGTGCCGTATTGTTCCCAGTATTGCACTCGCAGCCGGTCGGCTTCAAGCGCATCAATCCCCAGTTCATGAGCGACAAATGCTGTCATGCGCTTGTCCATGCGCGCAAACACGCCGGAGTCGGCGGCATACAGGGTATTGTCCAGGTCAATGACCGCTAAGTCAATGCACTCCATCAATGACCAGCAGTGGCAACCACATCAAAACAGCGCGGGCAAAGTTCATTGTGTGTTTCATGTTCGGCTCGGGCCGGCGTGCCGAAATTCCAGCAGCGCGGGCATTTGACGCCATCGGCCGCCTGGATGGAAATCGCATCACCATGCGATACGCGAGCTGCGATAAACAACTGTTCCCATGTTTCGCCCAGCGCTGCGGCAAAGTCATCATCCAGCCCCGGCACCGTCACGGCGGCGGCAATGGATGAACCGACGATCTTATCCTTTTTGGCTTCGTCGAAAGCCGTATTGACCTGTTCGCGAATGGCGAAAAAGGCATCCCATGCCGCTTCATCAATATTGATATCAGCGACCGGGTGAAAGGTTTGCAGGTGAATGCTGCGCGTATCCGAGCCGGGCAGGTGCTCCCAGGCTTCTTCCGCCGTGAACGGCAGCAGCGGCGCAATCAGGCGAATCAGGGTATCGGCCAGATCATACAGGGTGGCGCGGGCCGAAGCGCGGCGGGCTGAGTCGGCAGCATCGCAATACAGCCGGTCTTTAATCATATCGAGATAGAAGCCGCCCAGATCCACCGAGCAGAAATTATGAATTTCCTGATGAATGCGGTGAAACTGATAGCTGTCATTGCAGGCATGCACATGGCGTTCCAGTCGTGACAGCCGGTGCATGGCCCATTGATCCAGCGGCATGCGCACTGCCAGTGGTACACTGTCACGTTCGGGATCGAAACCGTCCAGATTACCGAGCAGGAAACGAATCGTATTGCGGATACGGCGATAGGCTTCGGCTAACTGTTTGATGATTTCATCGGAAATGCGGATGTCGGCTGAATAATCGGACGAGGCAATCCACAGGCGCAGGATATCCGCCCCCATCTGCTGGATGATTTTCTGCGGTGCAATCACATTGCCTTTGGATTTGGACATCTTGTTGCCGTTTTTATCGACCACGAAACCGTGCGTCAAAACCCCCTTGAACGGGGCGACGCCGCGCGTACCCACGCTTTCCAGCAGGGACGACTGAAACCAGCCGCGATGCTGATCTGATCCCTCCAGATAGAGGTCTGCCGGGCTGCTTAAATCATCGCGCTGCTCCAGCACGCAGGCATGGGTGCTGCCGGAATCAAACCAGACATCGAGGATGTCGGTTTCTTTCTCGAATTCGGAACCGCCGCAGTCCGGGCAGACCGCGCCTTCGGGCAGGAATGCATCCACGTCTTTGGCGAACCAGACATCGGCTCCGGCCTGCTCCACCTGTTTGGCAATGCCTTCCACCACTGCGGGCGTAGTGACTTTATGCGAGCCACAGGCGCAGCGAATTGCGGTGATTGGCACGCCCCAGTTACGCTGACGCGAGACGCACCAGTCCGGGCGTTGCTCGACCATGGCGCGGATACGATTCTCACCCCATTCCGGCGTCCATGCCGTTTTTTTGATTTCTGCCAACGCCTTGGAGCGCAGATCATTGTTATCCATGGAAATAAACCACTGCGGCGTGGCGCGGAAGATGAGCGGTTTATGGCAGCGCCAGCAGTGCGGGTAGGAATGTTTGATCTGGCTGGTTTCCAGCAGCGCCCCGCAAGCTTGCAGATGCTCGACCATAA
>CAZXAI010000011.1:0-17421 GCA_964638265.1 uncultured Zetaproteobacteria bacterium | reverse complement strand
CCGGTTTTCAAGACCGGTGCATTCAGCCGCTCTGCCACCCTTCCAATCGTTAAAATCCGCTGCCCTGTGGCAACAGGGGGCGAACAATATCATGCAAGGTCTGCATGGCAACCGCTCAAGTGGCGAGATTTCCCCCGGCATGGTGACTCGCCCCGTTATACCGCTGTTGCAAACGACTTGCTTACAGATTATTCAGATTATTCCTGGCGATCGCATAACCGGGATCAATGTTCAGCGCTTCATTAAATTCTGCTCTGGCCCGATCTCTGTCATGGCGCTGATTGCGTTGATAATATGCTACCCCCAGATCATTATGCGCCCGCGCCTGATACGGACACAGCTTCACCGCCCGCTCCAGATAATAAACCCTGTCATCATTATTACCGCTGCTGGCAGCCCGCTCCACATAGTCATTTGCACTGGCGCAATCGCCACCGTTAGAGCCTGAAGCATGCACAGATGCGCCGGGCCGGGTTGCTTGCTGTGCCGGTTCTACCGCTGTTTGGGCCGCACCCTGTTCACGCTTGTCCATCTGGTTACCAATCACATAACCGCCAATAGCACCGATAATCGCCCCTTTACCGGAACCGCCGGTTCGATCCACGGCATGACCGATACCGGCTCCCACGCCGGCGCCCAGCAGCGCTCCCATCAAACCCTTGTCACCGGCCACCGAGGAGGTGCCAAATGACAGCATTGCCAAAATAATCACACATATCTTTATCATAGCCAGTTCTCCTTATGCATCTGCCCCTTATCAGTATAGACGCTTCAACGGGAACTTACATTATAAAAGATTGATATGAAAAACCGGTGAATGACTAGCTGTGATTGCTGACGGTAGCCGCTGTGATATCACCCGTTGCCTGCATGGCGATGGCTTCAGGGAATGCCGTATAATGGCTGCGCACCACTGCGGCCAGTTGTTGCTTCACCCCTTCATCCACCAGCGCCGGAGCAGTATCCGGCAGCACTGCGATCAAGGCTTCCAGCAAGTGATGCTGCGGACTGTCCATGCGCGCCACCCAGGAACTGAGCAACGCCCTGTCCACCACAGCCGGCAGCGAAGCCATAATACCGACATCATTCTGGTTGTGCACCAGCAGTCCGGTAGTGGTGCCGCGATCCAGTGTGAGCACCTGAAAAAAATACAGCGTGTGATAAGCCAGTTGCCTGGCCCGTTGCTCAGTGCTCGGTTCTGCCGCGTTATTCAGTGCATCGGCGAGAATATCCAGATAGGTATCAATAGCGGCTACGCCTACTGCGTTTGCCTGGGCAACATCAGCATCTTCATCACCCGTATTAAAATGCTCCAGATAAAAATGCGCCACGCCGCGATGGCGGCCCAGCGCCGGAATAAAGAAATAGCGATCACCCTGCGCGACAGCCGCATCATAATATGCCGGCGCGGCGGCCTGCATGGCAGCCAGAAACCGGGCCGTATGCGCCCGGTTTTCATTGGACGGGTTCAAGTCCGCCATCATGCGCCAGTAACCTGCTCCATGTTTCATTTCTGTCCAGCTGATATGGATATGCACCGATGGCGCCAGCGGATTGACCGGGTGAATAATCGTTGAAATCGCATTGGCCGAACCAAGCCGCTTGTCCGGCAAATCATCGTAATGCACCTGCGATACATTCACCGAGCCGCGTCCGAACAGATCACCATCCGCCGTTTCGTAACGCAGGCCGCCGCCATGCGCGCCATCATCGCGTCCCCATTCAACCGGTGTGAATAACTGGGTTGCGCCCCTTGCTTCGGCCAGCTGCTCCAGCCCGGTCACAAAACGATGCTGCAAGGCGCTGACCAGTGCGAGGGCTCTGCTTGCCGTGGCGGATACTGCGGAGATGCGTTTCATATCATGGCGTCCTTTATATTCGAATGGCCTGAACCCTGGAGGCTAGCAGAGCGCCGTTCAAGCCGGCAACAGGGGTGACATGGACGTGATCTGATTTTAACATGAAATAAAATAACGCGGTTGCATGACTTTTTCCACCCCATGATAAAATTTCACATCATGGGGTGGAAAAAGTCCATGCGCGTTAACAGCGCCGGCCATCGCAATAAAAGTGCTTCCGCCTGATAGGCTGCCCGGTTAATCTTGTACCCGGCCAGCCGCCTGAAATGGATTTCCGGGCTGGCTGGATGAGGAATTCAATGAGCAACGAAGACACCATCACCGGCCTGTTGCAGCGCATGGCTATGCTGCGCGGCTGGTCTGCGAAAACGACAGCATCTTACCGCTCCGACCTGCTGCATGCCGATGCCTTTTTTCGCACTGCACAGACCAGCCTGATGCAGGCTGATCAGGATGCGGTATTGAAATATCTGGCCTCGTTACGCCGCCAGGGCTTGAAAGACAGCACCATCCAGAGGCGACGCAGCGCGCTGTCGACGTGGTATGCCTGCCTGCAGGATCAGGGTAAGCGCGACGATCACCCGGCCCGTCATCTGCCCAAAGTACGCAAAAGCAGGCCATTGCCAAAACTGATGAGCGAACACGATGTTGAAGCGCTGTTGGCGGCTCCCGATACCACAAACGCAACAGGCATGCGTGACCGGACAATGCTGGAGTTGCTCTATGCCACCGGCCTGAGGGTCAGCGAACTGACCGGCGTGCAACTGGCTCATGTCGATATGGCGGCGGGACTGGTGCGCGTGATCGGCAAGGGCAACAAGGAGAGACTGGTGCCATTTGGCGAAGAAGCGGCGCACTGGTTGCATGCCTGGTTAACCGTGCGCCCGGCCAAACCGGCTACGCCGTTCCTGTTTCCCGGCCGGGCTGGCCGCGCCATGAGCCGGCAAAATTTCTGGCTCCGGCTCAAACAATATGCCGTAGCCGCCAATATTTCACCGTTACCGTCACCACATACCCTGCGTCACGCCTTTGCCACCCATCTGCTCAATCACGGCGCGGATTTGCGTGCTGTGCAGATGTTGCTGGGTCATGCCAATATCACCACGACCGAGATTTACACGCATGTCACGCGGGCCCGCTTGCATGAACTGGTCAATCGCTCACACCCGCTGGGCACAAAGTCTTAGGTGTTTTATTGGCATCTTTGTTAGCTTTGCACCCGGCTGCAAACGAACGGATCATACCAACAATGAGGACGGATCAACATGGCGGAAAAAACGATAAGCGAAGCATCAAACATACCCTGTTTCTCACCCGGCCTGGCCGGCATACCGGTCGCTGAATCGGCTGTATCCTTTGTCGATGGCAAGCGCGGCCATCTGGAATACCGGGGCATCGATATTGAACAACTGGCCGAGCACTCTTCCTTTGAGGAGACAGCATGGCTGCTACTCAATGGCAGTTTCCCGACTGCAGCGGAACTGGCTTCGTTTAACGAAGAAATGTGTCACCACAGGCGCATCAAGTTCCGTATCCGCGATATGATGAAATGCTTCCCCGAGTCCACCCATCCGATGGATTCCCTGCAGGCGACTGTGGCCGCACTCGGCATGTTTTATCCCTTCCCCAAATCACTGGAGGGAAAGCTGAATGAGGCAACCGTGCATCGGGTGTGCGTTAATCTGATTGCCAAAATGCCTACGCTGGTGGCAGCGCATGCCCGCATGCGTCACGGCGATGATCCGATTGCGCCGCGCGATGATCTCTCCCATGCAGCGAATTTCTACTACATGCTGACCGGCAATGACCCGGACGCTCTGGCTGAACGGATTATGGATGTGGCGCTGATCGTGCATGCTGAACACACCATGAATGCCAGCACCTTTTCGACGCTGGTAGTCGCATCCAGCCATGCCGATCCCTACACCTCCATCAGCGCGGGCATTGGATCACTCTCCGGCCCCCTGCATGGTGGCGCCAATGAGGATGTATTGAAAATGCTCGATGAAATCGGCACGGTCGATGCTGCCGAGGCATATTTACACGGCAAACTGGAACGCAAAGAGAAGATTCCCGGCCTCGGTCACCGCGTCTATAAAACCAAAGACCCCCGCGCCACCCTGCTGCAAAAATTATATGTTGAATTGACCGAACGGATGGGCAGCGATCCCACTTATGAAATCGCCAGCCGCATTGAGGCATTGTCTCAACAAACCCTGGGCAAGAAGGGCATCTGCCCGAATGTCGATTTCTATTCCGGCATCGTTTATCGCAAACTGGGTATTCCGACTGACCTGTTCACGCCCATTTTCGCGGTCGCACGCGTGGCTGGCTGGCTGGCGCACTGGAAGGAACAACTGGGTCATGGACGCATTTACCGGCCACAGCAGATTTACACCGGCCTGCACGGCCAGGCCTATATCCCCATGGACGAGCGTGGCTAAAACGGCTCGACGCTCCGGGGCATGATCCCAGCATAGAAACGCGCTACTATGCGCAGCATAAATTTTAACGAGGTGAACACATGACCGTAGCAACAGCACGTCATATTCTGGTAGATAGTGAAGAACAATGCCTGGCACTGAAAACTGCAATCGAAGGCGGCGAAGATTTCGCTGACGTGGCACGTATCAATTCCAGCTGCCCGTCCAGCCGCAGTGGCGGTGATCTGGGCGAATTCGGCCCCGGCATGATGGTGCCGGAATTTGATGAAGTGGTGTTCTCAGCCGACCTCCACACCGTACAGGGCCCGGTCAAAACCCAGTTCGGCTATCACTTGCTGGAAGTCACCAGCCGCAGCTAGTTCGCCGCCATAAGCGGCGCTGTGTGCTACTCCCGAAAACCATGTGTGATCGGATAGCGACGGTCGCGCCCAAAGGCCCGCTCGGTGATTTTGATGCCCGGCGGCGCCTGGCGACGTTTGTATTCGGCCAGTTGTAACATGCGCACCACGCGCTGGACTTCGGCGTGCTCATAGCCGCGCGCCACAATCGCATCCACGCCGAGTCGCTCCTCGATAGTGGCTCTGAGAATCGCATCCAGCACGTCATAATCGGGCAACGAATCCGAATCCTGCTGATCCGGCCTCAATTCGGCGGATGGCGGTTTGCTAATGGTATGCTCCGGAATCACTGCCCGCTCCCGGTTCAGCCAGCGACACAGGGCAAATACGTCGGTTTTATAAACATCCTTGAGCATGGCGAAACCGCCGGCCATATCGCCGTACAGGGTGGCATAACCGACAGCCATTTCCGATTTATTGCCGGTGGTCAGCACCATGCGCCCGGTCTTGTTGGAAATCGCCATCAGCAGCAGGCCGCGCATACGGGCCTGAATATTTTCCTCGGTGATATCCGGCGCGGTCTTATCCCATGCGGCAAAGGTATCGGCCAGGGTCGCTTCCACGCATGCAACGGGTTCGATAATCGGCAGGCTTATGGACGCCATACCCAGATTTTCTACCAGCGCTTCGGCATCGGCAATCGAATGATCGCTGGAATAACGCGACGGCAGCAACACGCCCAACACGTTCTCCGCCCCCAGCGCCTCGACCGCAATCGCAGCCGTCAGCGCCGAATCAATGCCGCCGGACAGGCCAATCACCACCTGCGTACAGCCGTTGCGCAGCACATAATCGGCCACCCCCATCACCAGTGCCCGGTGAATCTGTTCAATCGGCTCCGGCACGGCGGCAATATCCGCCGCGCCGACGGCGGCCAAATCCAGCATGCCGCGCCATGTTTCAAACAAGGGCGCCCGCAACAACAGATTGCCCTCGCCATCGGCCACATGCGAGCCGCCGTCAAATACAATTTCATCCTGTCCGCCCACCGGATTGACATAGATCAACGGCGCTGAAAACGCCCTGGCCCGGCGCTGCACCAGCGCCTCGCGCTGGCTCTGTTTACCGACATGAAATGGCGATGCATTCAGATTCAGCCACACATCGCAGACCAGATCAGCCTGTTTTAGCGCCAATGCATCGTGCCACAGATCCTCGCAAATGCTGATGCCGACCTGCCACCCGTTCACATCAAATACGCAGCTATCGCCATTGCCCGGCTCAAAATAACGACGCTCGTCAAACACCCCGTAATTGGGCAGAAACTGTTTATCGTACACCCCGATCACTGTGCCGCAACGGGCCAGAATCACGCTGTTTCTAAGCACTCCGGCATCACGGCGCGGCGCACCGAATACCACGCAGCTGTTGTGGCTGGCCGCCACAACCGCATCCACCGCCGCATCCACCGCATCCATAAATGCAGGCCGTTTCAATAAATCTTCCGGCGGGTAACCGGTCACGGCCAGTTCCGGCAACACCACCACATCGCACAGGGCTTTTTCCGCATCGGCCATGACAGCATGAATCAGCCGAACATTGCCATTTATATCGCCAACACGGGGCGCGATCTGGGCAATCAGTATTTTCACAGGGACTCCCTATTCGGAACAAACATCGCATCACCGTAAGAATAAAAACGATAGTCGTTTTCTTTTGCATGCTCATAGGCGGACAACACACGTTCACGCCCGGCCAGTGCCGATACCAGCATAATCAGCGTCGATTTGGGCAGATGAAAATTGGTCAGCAGGGCATCGACCATATGAAAATGGTAACCCGGATGAATAAACATTGCAGTCCGGCCTGCACCGGCCTGCAGACAACCGCTCTGCCCCGCCGCTTCGAGCGTGCGCAAACTGGTCGTACCCACAGCAATCACCCGCCGGTTTTCTGCTTTGGCCTGATTCACCATTGCAGCCGTTTCATCCGGCACGATATAGGCCTCTTCATGCATAATATGTTCGCTCAGTTTCTCGACCTGCACCGGCTGAAACGTGCCGGGACCGACATGCAGGGTCAGGCGGGCGAATATGGCACCGGCATCCTGCATGGCAGCCATCAGTTCGGCTGTCAGATGCAGCCCGGCGGTCGGCGCCGCCACTGCGCCGGCATGACGAGCAAATACAGTTTGATAACGATCTTTATCCGCTGCGTTATCGGGGCGATTGATATAGGGGGGCAAGGGCATATGGCCGACCGACTCAATGGCAGCAGGCACATCATCGGCGATCAGGCGCACTGCAATATCCTTGCCATTGCGGCGCAACACCTCGGCGGACAATATGTCGGAGAATTTAATCTGCACGCCCGGCTTCAATGCCTTGTTGGCTTTACCCCATGCGTGCCAGACATTGGTTTCAGCGGCTGGCTCCAATAATAAGACTTCCACCTTGCCGCCACTGTCTTTTTTCCCGATCAGTCGAGCTGGAATCACTTTGGTATCATTCAATACCCAGACATCACCGGGCTGAACCAGTGCCGGCAAATCACGAATCATGGCATCGACAATGGCCTCACCCGATGCGCTCAGGCAGAGCAGGCGGGAGCCATCCCGTTGCTGCAGCGGTTGTTTGGCTATCAGATGTTCGGGTAATATAAAATCGAAATCGCTGACTGGCAGTGCTGACATAGGCGCAAACCCTACGCACAAGCCGGAACAATGAAAATGACCCGGTCGAATCTATCAGACCGAATGCATCACCTCATAGAGTGCGGCTTTCAGGGCTTTGGCCTTGAACGGCTTTTGCAGGAACGCATCGGGTCGATCACCCCGGATCAGGGCGCCCGCCTCCACTTCCGAATAACCGGATACAATAATCACCGGCACCCTGGCATTGACTGCCCGCATGCCTGCCATTGCATCCACCCCGCCCATAACCGGCATGGTCATATCCAGCAGCACGGCTACCAGATTATCATGCTGCTGACTGAATACAGCCAGCCCTTCTTTGCCATCTTCCGCAGTAATGACATCAAAATTCATTTTTTCGACAAACGACTTGGCCACATTGCGCACACGCAAGTCATCATCCACCACCAGCACCTTGCCATCGCCGCGCCATGCGTCCACCTCGACCGTACTAACCACCTGCTCACTGAATGCTTGTGCGGTGGAAGGCAAATACACCCGGAAGGCAGTGCCCTTGCCGGGCGTGCTAAGCACCTGCAGCGCACCGGAATGCCCGCGCACAATACCCAGCACGGCTGACAGCCCCAAGCCGCTGCCGGTTTCCTTGGTGGTAAAAAACGGATCGAAAATCTTGTCCTGCATGGCTTTGTCCATGCCGCAACCGGTATCCCGCACTTCCAGAATCACATATTCACCTTCGGGCAGTTCCGAGCCGTTAAACAGCTGGCTTAACTGCGCATGCGTCATCTGTCTCATCCCGCTGGACACCTTGATTTCACCACTGGCGCTGCCAATCGCATCGGCGGAGTTCACAATGAAATTCAGAATCAACTGCTGAATCTGAGCCGCATCCCCTTCAATACCGGGCAAATTACTTTCCAGTTTGATTTTCAGGGCAATATTACTGCTGACCGAGGCGCGAATTAACTTGCCCATCGTTTTGACCATCTCATTGAGATTGATCACCCGCATCTCATAGCTGCCTTTACCGGCGTAAGCCAGCATCTGCTTGCATAATTCAGCCGCGTTATCGCAGGAACCGACGATATTATCAATATGGCCGATCACGGCAGGCTTGTCGTCCAGCCGGCCTCGAGCCAGCTCGGCATTGCCCAGAATCGCGGTCAGCAGATTATTGAAATCATGCGCGATGCCGCCGGCCAGCACGCCGAGCGACTCCAGCCGCTGGGCATGTTCGAGTTGCGCTTTCAGATGATGATGCTCGACATCATATTGTTTCTGTTCGCTGATATCCTCAGCCGTCACCAGAAACGCCTGCTTGCCTTCATGTTTCACCGGGCTGGACTGGAGCCTGACCATGATCTGTTCGCCATTTTTTCGCAGCAATCGCTCTTCAGTCACTGGCGCGGGCAGGCCGGTTTCAGCCATTTTATCAATGCGTTGTCTGATTTTCTCATGGTCATCACGATGCAGATAGTCAAAAATGGATGTGCCGATGATTTCTGCCGGACTATCCGCACCCCACAAGCGAGCAGCCGCAGCATTGCAATACAGCCATCGATTATCACTATGCACGCCGATTGCATGCGGCAATGCATCCAGCAGGGATCTATGGCTGATTTTGTTATCGGACAGTAAATATTGTTCATGTTTCAGACTGCTGCTTGTTTCAGATAATTGATGCTGGCTGTTTTCCTGCATCTTTTCGCGCCATAATACGGTATAGATGGCAATCAGGCTGAAGGCGATATAGGCCAAACCGATATAGGCCAGCTTTTGCCAGGCCATATCACCCATGACTGTGCTCAAGATGGCGACAACAACGGCATATATCACTGTCCAGGCCAGACCAGTGCGCGAACCGGCGCTTAAGCAGGCAATAAACGGGAAGCCGAAACTCCAGATAAAACCGATATCACTGAAGCCGCCCTGCAAAAACAACAGGGAAAACAGAATGGCAGGGTGCATAATAAACAAATTCTGCTGCAGGAAAGGTGCGTCCTGCTTCGTCGTCCACCAATACAGGCCAATAAGGGTAAGCACCATGCCCACTTCCAGCTGACCGAGATCATACAAATCATGCGTCAGGTTCATCAGGCTGAATAGCAGCACAAAGGGAATGGCAACCAGCAGCGACAACTGCAACGGATTCATCACCAGAATGGTGTGCCGCATGTTTTGAGACATAGAATGTGCTACCACCTAAACCAGACTCCTCTTCCGCATACGCTATTTATAGCAAATTTTCCTGCTGCTGTAAATCAGGATCAACCTTCGCCCAGCTTGTCCTGCATCATTGCTCTCAAGGTTTCCGGTGAATATGGTTTTTGTATAAAGCCGGCCAGGCCCTGCCCGACAAAACGGTTTGTCGCCTCCTGCTCATTATAACCGCTGGATAAAATCACTTTCACATCCGGGTTAATGCGACGCAACTCACGAAAACATGCTTTCCCATCCATTTTCGGCATGGTCATATCGAGCAATACTGCGCTGATTTGATCCGCATGCTGCCGATAGGTTTCAACGCCGTGCAAACCATCCGAGGCTGTCAGCGTATCCAGCCCCATCTGCGCCAGCATCATTGAGGCCACCTCCCGAATACCCTCCTCATCATCAATGACCAGCACCGTGCCGCTCAATCGGGTTTGTTCGGAGCCTGATATTGCGGCTTCAGCCTCAATGGCCGCGCCATCCATGGCCGGCAGCAGCATTTTGAATGTCGTCCCCTTGCCCACCTCGCTATACACCCTGAGAGCGCCATGATGGCCGCGCACAATGCCCAGCACCGCACTCATGCCCAGGCCGCGCCCGGTAAACTTGGTGGTAAAAAACGGATCGAATATTTTGTTGATGGTCTGCGCATCCATGCCGCAGCCGGTATCGGACACTTCCACGAATACATAGCGTCCTTCCGGCAAATCTTCTGCCGATATCGCCGAATCCAGATAGGCCCGATCCGCATGCAACACACCGCTCGAAAATGAAATCACGCCGCTCTTGCTGGCAATGGCCTCATTGGCATTGGTAATCAGATTCAGAATCACCTGCTGCATTTGCGCCGCATCGGCCTCTACCGGCGGCAGTTTGTCGGCCAGGTCGTATTTGATGACCACGTTTTTCTCAATGGACACCTCCATCAAACGGGTCATTTCCTCCACCAGGGCGGACAGGTTGATGGCCTTGACAACAAACTGGCCCTTGCCGGAATACGCCAGCATCTGCTTGCATAAATCCGCCGCTCGCTGGGTCGACACCTCAATGCGTGACAGCAGTTCCCTGGCTGGCGATGCATCGTCCAGCTGCCGTCCCGCCATGGCCGCATTGCCCATGACGGCGGTCAGAATATTATTGAAATCATGGGCGATGCCGCCGGCCAGAATGCCGAGGCTCTCCAGCCGCTGGGTGTGCTCCAGTTGCTGATTGCGTTTGCGTTCCTCGGTTAAGTCCCGCGCAATCACAGAATAATGGCTCACCTCTCCGCTGCTGTTTTTGTGGGCCGTAAACACTGCGGAGGTGGGAATCTTGTGCCCGTCCCGATGCAGAAAATCACATTCCGTTTGCAGGCTGCCCACCGCTTTGACGCTTGGCAACACGGTTGAAAACAGCCGCCGGCTGGCTTCGGGCGGATGAAAATCCCTGATCAGCATGCCCGTTCGCAGCGCTTGCCCATCCAGCCCGACCATGTGCAGCCCGGCCGGATTCACATACAGCACATGCCCTGCTGCATCGGAAGTGCCGACAAAATCGGAGGTTTGCTCCAGGATGGAAACCAGCCGGGATATTTCTTCTTCCGACTGTTTGCGTTTGCTGATATCCCGCACCACCACCTGAATCACGGCGCGACCGTCCCATATGGCCGGCATGGCAAGCACCTCGGCGATTAAATCACTGCCATCGGCATGCAACAGGCGTTCTTCAACCAGTGGCGCATCCTGCTGGGTTCGCATCACCTGCTGCATCCGCTCCGCTACCGCCTGTCGCGAATCCGGGTGTATAAAACCCATCACCTGCTTGCCAATCAGGCCGCCATGCTCCAGACCAACCATGCGACAACCGGCCGGATTGGCATAAACAATCACGCCCTGCTCATGCACCAGCACGCCATCGGGCAACATATCCAGCAAGCGGCGCTGATTCTCCTCGCTGCGAGCCAGACGACGATCCGCCATGGCGGACTGATCCAGCGCCGCCGTGACCAGCACGCCGCCCTGAATCAGGCCGGCAATCACGCTGAGCGCAACCACCATCAACAGCTTGTCCAGCCCGACCAGCGGCACCGCTGAGCCCGGCGAAACATAAAAATGCACCGCCGCCATACCGGTATAATGCATGGCTGAAACAGCCAGCCCCATCACCAGCGCTGCCGCCAGCTTGAGCGGCAATTCATCAAACACGCCGGTCTGGCGCAAGCGATTGGCAATCCATAACGCGGCGGACGAGGCCAGCACGGCAATCAATACGGATGCCACAACCAGCAGCGGATCATAGGCCATGCCGGCTGTAGTCCGCATGGCCGCCATGCCGGTATAATGCATGCCGGCAATGCCCGCCCCCATCAGGCTGCCCATCATCAGCAAACGAACCCCGCCCAGCTCACTGCCACGGCGCAGCGGCAGAATACCCAGGGTAGCGAATGCAATGCCCAGACACAGCGAAAGCAGCGTCAGCATGGTATCGAAGCGCACCGGAACCGGCAGATTCAGCGCCAGCATGGCAATGAAATGCATGCTCCATATACCCGTGCCAAGGCTGATGCCAAATACCAGCGACCACAAATTGGCCCGTTGCGAACTGGCCGCCTCATCATGGATACGCGGCACTGCGGCCAGCGCCACAAAAGCGGAGACAATGGCAATGGTCACCGACAGGATGACCAGGGCATGATTATAGCTGGTAGGCAACGCGTTCATTATGGGCTGTCAGTCAATAATGTTCACACCATCCGGCGTCCCCATCAGCACCACATCCGCACCCTGATGCGAGAATATGCCATTGGTCACCACGCCGGGAATGCTGTTCAACTGATCCTCCAGCCCGCGCGCATCGGTGATTTTAAGGCCATGCACATCAATAATAATATTACCATTATCAGTGGTGAACCCTTCACGCAACCGGGGTTCACCCCCCAGTTCTTTGACCACGCCGGCGACCAGTTCACGCGCCATGGGAATCACCTCAATCGGCAGCGGATATGCACCAAGATGCTCGACCTGCTTGCTGGTATCGACGATACAGACAAAGGAATCGGAAGCCGCCGCCACGATTTTTTCTCGCGTCAGGGCGCCACCTCCACCCTTGGTCAGGTTTTTTCCGGTATCGAATTCATCCGCACCATCAATATAAACAGATAACGAATCCACCTGTGTCAGCGCCTCATTCAACTCCAGCACTGCAATCCCGTGTCCGGCCAGGCGTGCAGCCGTCACCTCGGAACTGGCCACTGCGCCGATAATCTCATCCTTCATGGTGGCCAGCGCATCGATAAACATATTGGCTGTGGAGCCCGTGCCAACGCCGACTATGGTGCCAGCCTGGACATATTTCAGAGCCGCCTCGGCCACTTTCTGTTTCATTTCATCCTGGGTCATCTTCCCCTCCTTCCGTGTAATTCGCTGTATGCATGGGCAGCCTACCGACAAGCCCGGCTTTCGGCAAAGTGGCAGAGAGGCTAGCGTCCGGCGCATGCCTGAAACAATAGCCACAAGTGATATCATTCTGAGCATACTGGTTGCACTGGGCATCCTGCAATTGACCTGGTTTTCGGTGATGATTCTGCGTCGGGGGGCGCCGCCAGAAACCATTCAACATGCCATGCCGCCACTATTATCCATCTGGGTGCTGATGTGGCCGGTTTACATTGATGCGCGCTGGCTATGGAGCGGTATAGCCGTGCTCATGCTGACTGCCATGCTGGCAACTGTGCTGCAGTCACGCTTCTGGCAACACCTGCGCATGGCCTGGTCAACGCACCGGACGAATGCAGCGCCGGACATATACCCTGCCCTGCCACTACTGCCACTGACGCATTTACTGACTGCCCTGCTGATTGTCTGTCTGTGGTTTCAGCACATTCCCGAGTTTGGTTTCGGACTGGCGCTATGCCTGTGTCTGGCCTTTCCGGCAGCCTACTGGATAGACCAGCTGGGCAAACACAAGCCGGCCTTTATTACACTCGGTTTTCCCGCCCACCCGGAGCAAACACTGATCGGGCATCTGGTACTGATTGTGGCCAGTACGGCGCTGCTATGCTGGAGTCTGCATGTGTACCATGGCACAGAATGGACGGCCCTGCTGATAGCAACGCTCATTGCCGCCCTGACAGCTTCAGCCACCCGCGCCCTGATACCGGGCCAGTGGAATGCTCCTGCCGCCATGCTGAGCATGGGTTTTGTCATGTGGTTACTGTAATTAATAAGGCTCGTTATTATTCAAATCCGGCGGAATAAAACCTTCGATCCGTTCAACGCCCGTCCTGATGGCGCCGTCCGGCATCAATTCCAGCCAGCGATAGCCCGGCGACTGGCCATCCAGACAGAAATCATCCCGATCAGGCACAAACTGAACACAGGTCGATGGCGTGCCGAGTATGCGTACGCTGCCGCGCATGGCATCGAATTGCTGATGAATATGGCCACAAATCACGCCGCGTACCTGAGGAAAACAATCCACAACAGCCCAGAACCTGTCCCAGTTCTTCAAGCCGATGGCATCCATCCAGCGACTGCCAACCGGTACGGGCGGGTGGTGAATTGCCAGCAGGGTATGTTTGTCTGCGTTATGTGAAAGCACTGACTCCAGCCGGGCCAGTTCCGCATCGACCAGCTGACCAGCCACGCTGTCCTGTTCATGCGAATTGAGCGCAATCACCTGCCAACCGGACAACCCCAGGCAATCCGAATACGCAGAAATCTCCTGCAAAGCCGGAATCAGCACGCCCTGCAAGGCGGACAGGTTGGCATGGTTGCCCGGTGTCACCATAAATGGAGACGGCGCCCACGACGCCAACATCGTGGCCAGACGCTGATAAGTGTCTTCTGCTTCATCCTGAGCCAGGTCACCACCGAGAATCATGGCGTCAGGTGCAGGGTAATGCTGTTGCGCATGCGCCAGCACAGCCCTCAAGCTGTCGTTGGAGCGAATGCCTTTAATTAAACCACGCGGATCGGAAAAAATATGGAAATCCGTCAAATGCAGCAGGCGCACCGGCGCCGAATCAGCCGCGCATGAGCTTGCCCGCAGACGGGTGAACAGTTGTTCGGCATCCGGCGGTAACGATGTAGCATGAGCCAGGAATGCCGGTTGATCCGAATCCAGCTGAGCGATGACTTTGACATAGATATTTTCAGGCAGCTGCTGCTCGACGGCACCAATAAATGTGACCTTCAGATTACTGTAGTCGCTGCATGCCTGCTCTGCCGCAATTTCCATCTTGCGCCGACCCAGTGCAATGATTTGACCTGAAAATGCTGCCCCCAGATGCGTACCGCTCAACGGCGTCAGCTGCACATCCAGTGGTGCATCCAGGCAAACCGGCACATCATCTCCACGCTCTATCAATGTGACCGGCTGTTCTCCAGCCAGACCGCCAACATCATAAATGGTAATCGGTTCGGTCAGCCCTTTGGGCATCACCTCCATCTGACCATCAATTCTGAGCAAGTCCTGACAGGCTGCTCTGGTGCTGTCGGAAATCAGAATCTGACCGCCGATGGTATAGGATTCGATTCGCGAAGTGGTATTGACCACCCGGCCAACAACCCCGTATTTGGTGCGTTTTTTCGAACCGATATTGCCGACAATCACTTCTCCGGTATTGATACCAATCCCCATTTCCACAACCGGATAGCCCAGCGCCAGGTACTCGCGATTCACATCCCGCATGGCTCGTTGCATCTCGACGGCGCAGCGTACGGCACGCAGGGCATCGTCATCGCGCTGCACCGGCGCACCGAAAATAGCCAGAATCGCATCACCGATAAATTCATCAATAGTGCCCTGATGTTGTTGAATCACCTCGGTCATACGACCCAGGAAAATATTAATCATGTTCACCACGGTCTCGGCAGGCAAACGTTCGCCAATGGACGTAAAACCGCGCAAATCGGCCATCATAATGCTCAAATGCCGCTTTTCACCGCCCAGTGTCAGGCCTTCGGGCGAATCGATCAGGCGATCAACAATCTCATCCGACAAATAACGACCAAAGGTTTCACGAATAAAGCGATAGGCCGAACGCAATTGCAAATGCGTGCGCACCCGCGACAACACAATCGCCGGCGTAATCGGCTTATTGATATAATCGACGCCACCGGCCTCAAAACCCTGCACTTCATCATGCGTATCATTCATGGCTGTCACAAAAATGACCGGGATACCCTCCGTCGAAGGCTCAGCTTTCAGCCGCCGGCATACTTCAAAACCGTCCATTCCCGGCATCATCACATCCAGCAACACCAGGTCGGGCGGCTGCCCGGATCTGCACAGTTTCAGTGCCTGTTTACCATTGATGGCCACCTTGACCTTGTAATGCGACTTCAACACGCCCCTGAGCACATCGATATTTTCCGGCGTATCATCCACCACGAGAATCGTCGCTTTATCCTGCGATATCATATTGGCTGTATTCACATTCAGAATCATCCATAGTTATTGCGGCAGATGCAATAACTATGGAAGTAACGTTGAAAAAAAAGATGGTGGGCGATGCAGGGTTCGAACCTGCGACCCCTGCCGTGTGAAGGCAGTGCTCTCCCGCTGAGCTAATCGCCCGGACGCTTAGAAAATCCTTTGTTTTCCATATAGTTAAACGGTTTATGATTTTACTATACATGCTGTAGAATGCCGAATTTGGTGCTTTGGTGGCACTTTTGGTGGCAGTCAGGTTGCGCAGTGTATGAAGGAGATTCAGAATGGCAAGTATTTACAGGAGAGAAAAGAAGAGCGATGCCCCAAATAAACCTACAGGGGCATGGCGGGTTGAAATAAGAAAACGAGGTCAGCCCAGAATAATAAGGGATTTTCGTACGAAGGCTCAGTCTATGCGTTGGGCGTCAGCGACCGAGGCGCAGCTGGACACCGGAACGTATGTGGATACAACTGCGGCAGATACCACCACGTTTCTTGAAGTGCTGCATCAATATATGGAAAAGCAAGCCATCCACAACAGAGGCTATGGTATTGAAATTACGTGCATCGGTGAATTCTCCGAACAATTGTTTTCGCCAAAAATTATGAGTGAAATCAAAGTTAGCGATATTGCCACGTACCGTGATGCTCAATTTGCCCGTGGCATGAGTAATGGCACGGTTAAGCGTCGATTTACTTTACTATCATCCATATTCAACTATGCAATCCTGGAGATGGATATGAAGCACCTGTTAAATCCTGTGCGAAGCGTAAGGCTGCCAAGGGTTGAAGATGAACGTGATGTTATTTTTGTTGGTGACCAGGAAAATGATTATTTTGAAGCCGCCCAAAAATACGGCAGGGGTGTGTTTATTGACGTTGCAAGGTTTGCCATTGAAAGCACCATGAGAAAATCCGAAATTGTGGGTATGGATGCCGTTGAGTTAGTCGATGGCGTAAATGTAAAGCGTCGTCGCCATGACGGGATTCTCTGGCACATGGTTCACCTTGACCTCAAGATTATCAAACTGCCTGCCAGCATCGCCAAAACAGGGCGCAAACGTGATGTTCCATTAAGCCCGCTGGCCATTGAGTTGATAAAAAATCAGATACCTAAAAATGGCCAACCAAACCCAAAGGCCAAGGTTTTCAATATAAGTCCCGATGGTGTCCGCAATGCGCACAATCGGACCATTAAGGCGGCTGGCATTGTCGGCTTCTGGTTTCGTGACCTGCGCCATGTTGGCACAACCAAATGGGCCAAGAAATTACCTTTATTGCAACTCATGCGCGTGACCGGCCATAAAGATCCACGGATGCTGGCAAGATATTATAACCAGGAAGCTACGGAAGTGGCAGATATGATGGCCGCATGTTCCTCATCGGGAAAACCGCACTAATTCACCTTGCCAGCAAAGTGCCCAAGAGCAATTTGCTGGCATGGATATTTCGGTTCATCCGGCAAACGCATCCTTTCGGGACTCATGCATTGACAGTATTTT
>CAZXAI010000010.1:0-17430 GCA_964638265.1 uncultured Zetaproteobacteria bacterium | reverse complement strand
GAGCGGCCTGTTTGATGATGGGGCCGGATAAATAAATGCGTCGCGCCGCATCGTTCAACACCTTGCCGCGCCAGTCCAGCATACTTCTCAGGCGCGGCGACACCGCGAAACCATGGCGCGCCAGCCGGATAGCCGGTCGCGTGATCTGAGCACGGTTCAAATTGCCGTAGCGCTTGACCAGATGATCAATGCCGGCGATCAGGCCCGGTACGCCGGCTGATTGCGGCCCGTCGATGCTCGAATGTGTTTGATAGACTTCACCATGTCCGGCCAGTTTCGGCGCGGTTTCGCGCGCATCTATCATCACGTAGCGATGTTCTCTGGCAATATAGAGCAGGAAAAAACCGCCACCGCCGATGCCGGACGAGCCGGGCTCCAGCACGCCCAGCGTCAGTGCAGTCGCGGCAGCGGCATCAAAGGCATTGCCGCCGTTGTTCAGCATCTCGATGCCGGCATGTGCAGCCTCCTGCTGGGCTGCGACCACCATGCCGTGGCGGGGATTTTCAGCAAGCCCCGCAGTCGGCAGCAGCAGCCCGATGAGCAACAGGGCGCGTTTTACCATATCACTTTCTCCAGTAAGCGGTGAATGCCGGTGGGCAGGGCATAGCCCTCAAGCGATCGAACCCATTGGCCTGCGCCATCGGGCGCTTGCGTTGAAAGCAGCGGGTACAGGTGCAGGCGTCTGTGGGTGAGCGGGTGGATATGCAGGGGCATTTCATTCGGAGCAATATCCAGCTCTATAATCGGCGGCGTCCATAAGCCTGCCCAGATGCCGGATTCGGGTCGCTGTGCCAGCCACAGCCCCTTGTCCGGACAGCTGTGCAGGCATACCTGCCAATGCACATTGCGAACCGGCACGGGCTTGCGGGACTCGGCAGGGTAATCCACTTGAAAGGCCGAAGCGCAGTGCGATTGAACCGGGCAGGCATCACAGGCGGCGGATTTGGCGGCGCAAACGGTTGCGCCCAGCTCCATCATGGCCTGATTCCACATGGCGGCATCAGCGCATATATCGATGGCCTGCCGGGCCAGCAGCCACAGTTGTTTGTCTGCAATATCCGGCTGGCCTGCCCACCGTTGTAATACCCGTTTTACATTGCTGTCGAGTACCGGCGTACTGGCGGCAAAACAGAACGAGGCAATGGCGCCGGCCGTGGAGCGACCGATGCCGGGCAGCGCCATAATGGCCTCAAATTCAGACGGAAATGCGCCATCGTGGTCGTGCATGATGCGCTGTGCAGCCTGATGAATAAAACGGGCGCGGCGATAATAGCCCAGTCCTTCCCATGCTTTGAGTACATCATCAAGCGAAGCTGCCGCCAGTGATGCAATGTCCGGAAACTGCCCGAACCATTGCACATAACGCGGCAATACCGTTTTCACCTGCGTTTGCTGTAACATGATTTCGGAAATCCAGATGCGATACGGATCGACTGTTGCGCGCCACGGTAAATCGCGCCGGTGTTGCCCGTACCAGTCCAGCAGCGCCTTACATCGGACGGAAGACAAAATGATCCTCAACCACCTCAAAGGTCAGATAAAAGCTGACCCGATCCAGCCCCCATGACGATGGCAGCACTTTGAACGGCGCGGCCGCATGAATAGCTTCGATAGCGCTTTCATTGATTTGCGGAATCGGGCTGGGACGCAGGATTTCCACCCCGCTGAGCGAGCCATCGTGCTCAATGGTCAGCTTGACCAGTGCCTGCCGGGCATCGGCCGGGAACGCATCGTACCTGGCCTGACCCGGTCGCCACTGCTCTTCCAGTGCCCGCACCAGCGCATGGGCATAAGGGGCATATTTGACCTGCCGCGTATTGATCGGGATATCGGCTTCCCGATTGAGCTTCTGTTTCATGCGCCGCTCGCGGGCAAAATCGCGCGACAACTGGGATAAGGCCATGGCCGACGGCATCAAATTGGCCAATGGCACCTGCTTTCTGGGTTTGGCGCGCTTCCTGTGCTTGACCGGCCTGTGCTGTTTGCTGGTTTTATTGGGCGCAGGTGTTGGCCCGCGCCTGGCCAGCATGCGGGTGCGTTGCGGTTTACCTGGCGCCGGCAGCGGCGTTTTGGGCTGCTTTGGCGGGGCGGGTCTGGGTCTGTGCTGTTGCCCTGCCATGGGCGCTCTGGCCTGACGGGTGCTTTTATCCCGCGCGTTTTTGCTGCTGCCTACGGCATTCTGATTGGCAATGGTGTGCGCATTTTTGACGGGTTTTTTAGCCGGTTTCTGTTTTGTATCGAGCAGTGTGACATCCATAATCTGCGGCTGCTGTTTTTTCGGCAATGGTTTGTCATGTTTGGCTGTCGTAATCAGTATCGCCAACAGGATATGTACGGCCAGTGAAGCCGCGAACGAGAAGCTGAAGCGCCGCTGTTGAGGTTTGATGTTAAATTTTCTCATTGCCAAGGTGGGCGCAAATATACCCTGCCAGGGCGCCATTTATCCAGCCGCTAATGCAGGAGAGCGCCAGCAGCGGTGGCAGAGCATAATAAAGTGCAGCTTGCTGGATGAATAAAAACTCGACAGCCACGAACTGGGCCAGCATATGCGCCAGTGCGCCCAGCAGGCTGACACCAAGCAGGCTGATGCCCGGAATCCAGCGCCATGCCGCAATCATCACCAGTGCTGCAGTGAGGCCGCCGGCCATACTCATGACAAACGTGGGTGTAAACAGCGTGCCGATAAAAAAACTGCCCACGATAATACGACCAATAGCCAGCTTCACGGCTGCTGTTGGCCCCATCAGGAGCAAGGCCAGCAGGGTTACCAGATTGGCCAGACCCGGTTTGAACCATGGCCCGAGGCTGGGCAGCGATGCCTCAAAGACCTGCAGTCCGATGGCCAGCATCAACAGCGCCAGCCAGCGAGCCTGTGCTGTCAGGCCGGCTAGTGGCGGGCGCGTGAGCGTGGTTTCTTTCATGGTGCGGTATTCACGGCTTATTCGACGATTGCATCGAAGGCGGATTCACTGTGGCCGCGCAGGGTAATCAGAATCCGGTTCGGCACACAGGCGATCATATCACCGGCATGGCGATGCGGGCCGGACAATACACAGCGCTGCGACGGGCATGGCGAGGAGGCGATGCGGGCGCCCTGCTGATCGATAATAATATCGGATATTCCCAGTTCACCGTTCACCTGCAAGTGAACGGGCGGCTCCCCCGGTTGCGGCAAGGGGTAAGTGGCGACCAGGGTATCACCATGATAGATATCGGCCATGGCGGGACCGGCGCTAATGCGCGCCTGAATCATAAACCACAGGGCTACAATGGCAGCCAGCGATAGCAGTAAAATCAGACGATCCACCCATGTCCCTTTCAGGGCATACAGCATGTTTTGGCATCGCAACGCATGGCGGGTTAGGCTTGGCATGTGGCAATGGTAACAGCAGTTGCACCCTGTAATCCAATGGAGGCATGATGAATATATTCATTACCGGCGCAAATCGCGGCCTCGGACTGGGCTTCGTACGCCATTATCTGGCTGAAGGGACATCCGTCTGGGCCTGTTATCGCCAACACCCGGGCGAACTGGCCAATCTGCGCACAGCACAGCTGCACACGCTGGGCTGGGATGTCGGTGCTGATGACGGCCCGGATGGTATGTTACCCGATTCCATTGACCTGTTGATTAACAATGCCGGCATCTACGGCCCGGGAAAAGACGGGCAGTCGCTGGACAATGTCACCGCCGGCGCCATGCACGCGGTGTTCAATGTGGACTGTATCGGGCCCCTGCGCGTGGTGCAGTATCTCAAAAATCGCGTGATTGATGCACAGGGGATCATCGCCAATGTCAGCTCCAAAATGGGTTCCAGCGCTGATAATGGCAGCGGCGGCACCTATGCTTATCGCGCCGCCAAAGCAGGCCTGGTGATTGTTTCCAAGTCCATGGCTGTCGATCTGGCCCCGTTCGGCGTACATGTCATCACCCTGCATCCGGGCTGGGTGCAAACGGATATGACGCACCAGACCGGCCTGATTGATGTGGCAACGTCGGTGGCGGGCATGACCCAGGTCATTGCCAATGCCCGCAGCCATGCCGGCGGTGCATTTATCGCCTTCGATGGCAAGGCTGTGCCATACTGATGTGATCGTGATTCGTCCATGCGCGGTGCAACAGCTGTTTCACGCGGATAGATCCATGCAGGTACGGGCATGCCGGTACGGGGTCAGCCCGGATCAGGCGGCGTTTTTACCTTCCTGATTATACAGCTCCATCAGCCTGGATTCGAGGCGCTGGTTGCCTGATGGCTGCGTGGCCTGACGCGCCTGACTGGAAATGGACAGCTGATCTTTCGGTGCAGCATGACTGCTGCCTGATTGTGCCTTGGGTGCAGCATGCTGGCCCTGCTTAAGCAGGCGGCTAATGAATCCGTCAGTGGGAGAAATTGCCAACGCCACAAGCTGCTCCTGTGCTGAATAAATACTGAGAACCGTCTCATAAAGGTTCCCGCACCATTATCCATCGGACAGAAAGTGGCCGACTTTAATTTTATGCGCACGGCAGGCTGTAATGCAATCGTTGTGGACATCGCACCCGATACGCCGGATCATTTTCTTTACATCAACGCGCCGCTATGATTATCGTACCTTCCCTGGCCGCAACGTCCGGGTCAGGTCACCCGTGCGAATCAACGACGGTGTGTTATATTATATACAGGGAAGGGGCAGCACAGCTGTCTGCCAAGAGGAGCAACACATGCCGGATTCAGCAACTGTTCAGGAATTAATCAACACCTATATCATACCATGGGCCATCAATATCGGCATGGCGCTGGCGATATTTATTATCGGTCGCCAGGTGGCCGGCATGTTGTTGAATGTGGTCGACAAGATGCTCAACAAGGCGCGCATGGACTCGATGCTGGTCAGCTTTGTGCATTCCATTCTCAATGCGCTGCTGCTGCTGTTTATTATTATTGCCGCGCTCGATCAGCTCGGCGTGGATACCACGTCCTTCATCGCCCTGATTGGCGCTGCCGGGCTGGCCGTCGGGCTGGCGCTGCAGGGCTCGCTACAGAATTTTGCATCCGGCGTGCTGTTAATCGTGTTCCGCCCGTTCAAGGTCGGCCACTTTATTGAAGCTGCCGGCGTCTCGGGCGTGGTGGAAGAAATCGGCATTTTCAGCACCCGCATGAAAACCGGCGATAATCGTGAAATCATCGTGCCCAACGGCGCGATTTATGGTGGCACCATCACCAACAATTCTGCCCGCGATACACGCCGCATTGATATGGTGTTCGGCATTGGTTACGATGATGATATCCGCAAGGCCAAGGAGATTATGCAGGCCATACTCAATGCTGATGCGCGCGTGCTCTCAGACCCGGCGCCATTGATTGCCGTCGCTGAACTGGCTGATTCCAGCGTTAATTTCGTCGTCCGTCCGTGGGTGAACGCCAGCGATTACTGGGGCGTAAAATTCGATGTAACGGAAAAAATCAAACTGGCCTTCGATGATGCCGGCATCTCCATTCCCTACCCGCAGATGGACGTGCATATCGACAAATCAGCAGGATAGCTGATTTGGACGCGCTTTAGCGCGCCCTCAGGGTAAGGGCCATGGATGGCCCGAATCACAAATCAGCAGGAGCAAGTAGCGGCACTCCCGCTACGCGATAGTTGCTTTAGTTGGACGCGCTTGTTTATGTCACAGGCAATTTATGCGATAGATTTAAATCCACCGAGGGGACAGTTCACACAGGAGGTTGCTATGGCATCCGGTATTTCCAATATTGATCTCAGCAAACTGCTGCCGCCTGCGACAATCGGCGCTCAGCAAAATAAGAATGCACCGCTGGGTATCTCGCAGACCCCCCGTGCTGTCTCATCAACCGATTTCAGCGCAAAGAATGACCCGACCGCATTGATTCTCCAGTCTGCCATGGAGAAGATTAACGCCCAGTTCGCGCCCTACCTGGGTGATGGCGCCATAAAAAAAGCCATCGAGTCCGGCCAGGACATGAGCCCTAAAGCGACGGCACAAAGCATTTTAAGTTTTGCCACCCAGATGATTGGTCGCGCCGAAGCTGCTCAGGCCGATCTGCCCATTCAGGAACAGCGTTCCAGGCAACGTTTATTTCAAAATGTGCAAACCGGTATCGAGACCGGCTTCGCACAGGCGCGCAATATTCTTGAAAGCATGCAGGCATTGCATGGCAAAACAAAAGACAGCGTCGACAGCACCTATACCTATGTGCAGCAAGGTCTGATTGACCTCTCCATCCGACTTCATATGCAATCACAGGCATAAGGCGCAATAAACGCGCTTTTTGCGGGGTTTTACAGGCCTGTTCAGGACAGGCGTTGCGGCATACTGTTGGCGCAATGTTCGAATGACTGACACTGGAGGCTTTATGAGAAAAAAAATATTATTTATCGTACTGGCAACGCTGGCTCTGGCTGGCTGCCAGGATGACAAAGCCCAGGCGCCGGCTGAACCAGCCGCCGCCCCCGATGCAACTGTAACAGAAACCAGACAACCGGCTGCGCCAACGCAACAGCAACCGGCCATTCTTCCCACAGGCAATGCCGTCGCGGTAACCAAGCCGGCCAAAAGCAATATTGCCCAGCGCATGCAGACGGCCCTGCAACAGACTGGCGCCGATATGAAAGCCCAGGCTGTAGCAATGCAGCCCCACACTACAGCGGCAGACAAGCCAGCCGGGGCCACAGCGCCGGTCGCCAAACAAGTGACAGCCGAGCCGACTGCGGTGAAAGCAGCCGTTGCAAACACCGCCCCGGCAAAAATCGTCCATGCAAAAACAGCTGTAGCCGCCGCAGTCCAAGCCGTGCCAGCTGCCCGACCAAGCATATCCAACACCGCTGTATCTAAACCGGTGGCTACGGCCTCTGCCCAGAGCGCACCTCCAGCTGTAGCGCTGGCCATGGCTGGCAATGCCGCCAATGGCCAGCGTCTGGCCCGGAAATGCAAGGCATGCCATAATTTCACAGCCAGAAAGAAAGTCGGGCCGGGTTTGAAAGCCGTGTTTGGCCGCCAGGCCGGCGCGATGCCTGATATGAAATACAGTGCGGCACTGGCCGCTGGCGGCTGGGTCTGGAACGAGAAAAATCTGGCGCTATGGATATGCAATTCCAAACAGGCGGTAAAAACCCTGTCCGGCAATCCGTCAGCCAAAACAAAAATGGGCCCTCAGCGCATCTGTGATGCGTCCAAACAGGCGGATTTGATTGCTTTTTTGAAAACATTATAAGCACAGACACGATTTCAGGCATGACCGGAAAGGGCGCTGATAGCGCCCTTTCTGCTGTTATTTGTCCGTTATCATCTATACTGGGACTGCGGCATTGCCGCAAAAAAAAGCCGGTTGCGAGGGGGCGGTTGCGAATAAGCGGCCAGTGCGTAGCGTGCCGCTCCCCTTCAATCTACCTTATCGGAGTATCCCTTATGGCTAACATTTCGCAGGCGCTGATCAGCGTTTCAGACAAAACAGGCGTGGCAGAATTTGCCAGCGCACTGGCCGAACGCGGCGTGAAAATTCTATCCACCGGCGGCACGGCGAAACTGCTGCGCGAGGCCGGCATCGTCTGCCGGGATGTGTCCGATTATACCGGCTTCCCGGAAATGATGGACGGGCGCGTCAAAACGCTGAACCCGAAAGTGCACGGCGGCATTCTGGCCCGGCGCGATAACGATGGCGATCTGGCCGCGATGGCCGAGTATGGTATCGAGCAGATTGATCTGGTCTGCGTCAATCTCTACCCGTTCCGCGAGGCGGTGGCCAAAGAAGGCTGCACGATTGACGATGCCATTGAAAATATCGATATCGGCGGCCCCTGCATGGTGCGCGCCTCGGCCAAAAACCACCGTTTTGTCACGATCGTGGTCGATCCGTCCGATTACGCCATGGTGCTCGATGCCATGGCCAATGACACGCTGGATGAAAGCAAACGCCGGACCCTGGCCGTCAAAGCCTTTGCCCATACAGCGGCCTATGACGGCGCCATTGCCAACCATTTCTCGGCTCTGAACGCCGATGGCTCCAAACGCGCATTCCCGGATATTTTTACCCGTCAGTTTATCAAGACGGCCGATGAACTGCGCTACGGCGAGAACCCGCATCAGGCCGGCGCATTCTATGCCGATCCGGAAGATGTCGGCCTGTCTCTGGCAGATTGTCCGGTATTGCAGGGCAAGGCAATCTCCTACAATAATATCGCCGATTCCGATGCCGCCTTTGCGCTGGTGCGCGATCTGCAGGAAGAGGCCGTGGTGATTGTCAAACACGCCAATCCCTGCGGCGTGGCCATGGGCGGCGGCACGCAGGCCGAGATTTACGAGCGCGCCCGCGCCGCTGATTCGGTATCGGCATTCGGCGGTATTGCCGCATTCAATCGCCAGCTGACTGAAGCCACCGCCAGGCTGATTGCCGAAACCTTTATGGAAGTGGTGATTGCGCCGGGCTTTTCCGATGCCGCGCGTGCGGTGCTCAAGGAGCGCAAGAATCTGCGCCTGATGCTGGCGCCTTCGGTGGAGCCGGTGTCCGGCGGCCTGGAATTCAAACGCGTCAATGGCGGCTTGCTGGTTCAGGATCGTGATGCGCATATCCTCGAACGCGATGCCTGCCAGGTGATTACCACCCGTGCTCCCAGCGAGGCGGAATGGACGGATATGTTATTCGCCTGGTCGGTGGCCAAACATGTGAAATCCAATGCCATTGTATTCGCCAAAGGCGGTACGACGCTCGGTGTGGGTGCAGGCCAGATGAATCGGGTCAATTCCACCCGCATTGCAGCTCTGCATGGCGGCGAAGCCATCCAGGGTTCTGCGGTGGCTTCCGATGCCTTCTTCCCGTTCCGCGATGGCGTCGATGCACTGGCTGCAGCCGGTGCAACTGCCGTGATTCAGCCGGGCGGCTCGATCCGTGATGATGAGGTGATTGCTGCGGCCAATGAGCACGGTATTGCCATGGTATTCACCGGCATTCGGCATTTTCGTCATTAAATAATATGGGCGGCAAACAGGCAGGCGATATGGCGGGCAGCAACAAGGCGGCTAAAAAATCCAGACGGATCATTATGTTTTGCGATCTGCGCGATTCCACCGAGATACTGTTGAATTTCGAGCGGGGCATTTACCACTGTGAGAATGATGCAGATAATGATGTCGGCGTGCAGGAACTCACCTACGATCAGTTTATTCTGGATGTACATAAAACATCTTACGAATACCTGTATCTGGGTCACGAAAATACGCATACGGAGATCTATGGTGACGGCCTGATGGCCATTTTTCCCGAAGACAATACCAGATACATCATGGAAAATATCTACCGTCTGACCGAACGCATGCGCATGTATAACGAGTCCACCGGCGCAGGCGTCACGCACCCCTGTATTGATGTCGGCTTTGGTATTACCGTCGGTAATATTGCCATGGTGTATTATTATCTGGACGGGCGCAATCACCCCATCGGCATGGGCGTGCATGAAGCGGCGCGCATTGAAGGGCGCTCCAAATTCTATGATGCCCGCATCCTGATTTCAGAAAGTTTCTTCCATGAAGCCGCCGAATATATCCAGGCTGATCCCAGATTTTCCTATCGGTTTATTGATCGGGTGCGCTTGAAAAATTTCCATGAGCCGGTCAGCCTGTATGAGTTGCTCGTGGATAATGACCCGCGCTTCGACGATAAAATCAATTCGATACCATATTATTCAGAGGCTTATGCCAGTTATTGCAAGGCCGACTGGTGTGCTGCAAAAGAGGTGTTTCTGAAAATCCATCGCGATTTCGGTCTGGGTATCGGACAAGTCATGGCCAAGCGCTGCGACCTGCTCAGCCAACATCCGCCATCAGACTGGAACGGCATCTGGAGCATGGCGGACAAATAACCCCTGATCAATCCGACCGGTGCTCGATCAGCTGTGGCGGGGTATCATGCATGCCGGTGCAGCAACAGTTTCTGGCGATATTCTTCAGGGTCTTTGGTCTGTGTCATGGCGCCATCGCGCGGAAAGATGGCATCATATAAACGTGACACCCAGAAGCGCAGTGCGGCCAGCCGGAGCAATAAAGGCAAGGCCTGATGCTCATCTGCCGTTAGCGGCCGTAGCGATGTATAACCGTCCAGGAACACGCGCGCGCGTGTTTGATCCTCATCCGAAAGCAGGACGGCCTGTGCATTGATGGCGATGGCGATATCCATGACCAGGGCTGCATCATGGGCATAGTAAAAATCGATCATGCCCGATACCTGATTGCCTTCAAACAGAATATTATCCACGAACAGATCACCGTGAATCACGCCCGATGGCAATGAATCCCAGACGCAGGATGACTGAAAATCCAGTTCATCGGACAATAACGCGGCTGCATCCTGCCCATAGCGCTCGGCGGTTTGCTGCATCACGGCACGGACGTGCTCTGCCAGCCAGTCCGTGCCGGTCGGGTTGCTGCGGCGCCTGTCGAAATCAGCACCGGCCAGGTGTAGTTGTGCCAGCGCTTGCCCGGATGCAAACAGCCGGGGTTCATTCAGTTCATCCAGCGTCTTGCCGGGCAGGCAGGACACAATGCACCCCTGTTTACCCTGAACCTCAAACAGCAATGCGCCATCACGGCGCTGCATCACATCGGGGCAGGACAGCCCATTGGCTGCCAGGTGTTTCATCAGATGCATAAAGTACGGTAGTTCCTTGGCATTCAAGCGCTCAAACACCGTCAGTACATAGCGGCGTGTCTGAGCTCCGGATGTCGTCTCAACAAAGAAATTGCTGTTTTCAATGCCGGCGGCAATGCCTTCAAAGCCGACCAGCGCACCGAGATGATAGTCGGTGAGAATAGCGCTGATATCAGCCTGCGTAAGTTCAGTATAAACGGACATGGCTCGAATGATAACGACTCGACGTGGTCAGCCATAGTTTTGATTCGCTCCCTGTTTTGCGTCATTCCAGTTTGAGCCGGCGCCGGCCAGAGGTCACAAGCATTGTTCGGCCAGCATCAAGCCGTTAGCGTTGGCCGCCTTTATGATGTGGGTAACTAATGGATAAAATTATCATTCAGGGCGGCGTACCGTTGTCCGGCAGTATCGAAGCCAGTGGCGCAAAAAATGCGGCGCTGCCGCTATTGGCTGCAGCCATACTCGTGGACGGGCCGGTGGCTTACCGTCGCATTCCGCATTTGCGCGATATTTCAACCATGATGACGCTGCTGGCATGGCAGGGCGCGGATGTGGAATATGATGATCAGTATTGTCTGCATGTGGATACGCGACCGGCCAACAAGGCCGAAGCGCCGTATGAACTGGTCAAAACCATGCGTGCATCGTCACTGGTGCTGGGGCCGTTGCTGGCTCGGTTTGGACAGGCCAAAGTAAGCCTGCCCGGCGGTTGCGCCATCGGCGCGCGTCCGATTGATATGCACCTGAAAGGGTTAACGGCCATGGGGGCCTCCATTGATGTGGAGCAGGGTGATATTGTGGCCCGTGTCGATGGCGGATTAACCGGGGCGCATATCGTCTTTGATCAGGTGACGGTGACCGGCACCGAGAATCTGATGATGGCGGCGGTATTGGCCAAGGGCCTTACGATACTGGATAATGCAGCCAGAGAGCCGGAGATTGTCAATCTGGCCGAATCGTTGCGCAATCTCGGTGCCGATATTGAAGGCGATGGCAGCAACCGCATCATCATTCAGGGCGTAGAGCGCCTGCAAGGCGGGGAAATGACCACCATTGCCGATCGTATCGAAACGGCCACCTATCTGGCGGCCGGCCTGATTACCGGTGGTGATGTGACCGTGACAGGCATCGACCCGAACACGCTGGAAGCGTTTCTGGCACGGGTGAAAGAAACGGGCGCACTGGTCGAAACAGGTAAGGATTTTGTCCGTTGCCAGGCCCAGGGGCGCTTGAAGGCGGTGGACATTCATACCCTGCCGCATCCGGGCTTTCCGACCGATTTACAGGCTCAGTTCATGGCTATGATGACGCTGGCCGATGGCGCCAGCGTGATTCGGGAAACGATATTCGAAAACCGCTTTATGCATGTGCAGGAGCTGGCGCGCATGGGGGCGAATATCAGTCTGGATGGCAATACGGCGGTGGTGCACGGGCGCGCGAGCATTTCCGGTGCGCCGGTGATGGCGACGGACTTGAGAGCTTCTGCTTCGCTGGTGCTGGCCGGCCTGGCTGCTGAAGGTGAAACCACGGTATCGCGCGTGTATCATATTGATCGCGGCTATGAGCGCATTGAAGAAAAACTGGGTAAGCTGGGCGCACGCATTGAACGTCACAGCGCCAGTGAAAACTGGATGAAGGGAGCACGCCTCCATGATGATTGATACCAAGCCGCTCACCATTGCCTTGTCCAAGGGGCGGCTGCTGGAACAAACCTTGCCGCTGCTGGCGGCAGCAGGATTAAATCCGCTCGAAGATGTGCAGAAAACACGCAAACTGATGGTGGCCGGGGATTTTAACGGGCAGGACGTCCGTTTTCTGATCATTCGCGCTGCCGATGTCTGCACCTATGTCGAGCAGGGTGCGGCCGACCTGGGCATTGCCGGTCGTGATTCGCTGCTGGAATACCGGCCCCATGTGTATGAGCCGCTGAATTTGAATATCGGCCGTTGCCGTTTATGCGTGTGCGGGCCGGCAGCACTGGTCAATGCCGGGGCGCCCGAGCGCGGCAGCCGTATCCGCGTGGCCACCAAGTATGATCATCTGGCCACCGAATATTTTCTGTCGCAGGGTGTGCAGGCAGAAATTATTCACCTGTATGGTTCGATGGAATTAGCGCCGCTGGTGGGCATGGCTGAACGCATTGTCGATCTGGTGGAAACCGGCGGCACCTTGCGCGCCAATGGCCTGATTGAAGAGACGACCTTATGTGATATTTCCAGTCGCCTGATTGCCAATCCGGCTAGTTTTGCCACCCGCCGGCAGCAGATTCAACCGATCATCGAAGGCCTGCGCCGGGCGGTTGAACGTAAGGGAAGATAAAATCAACAGCATTTCACCACAGAGGACAGAGAGGGCACAGAGGAAGGCAACACTTCAGCATGATGTTTGTTTTTCCTCTGCGTCCTCTGCGTCCTCCGTGTTGAGAGATTAAAATTGAATAGGGTGAAACATGAGTAAAATTCTTCGACTGGATTCACAACAGGACGGCTTTGCCGATAAACTCGATGCGCTGCTGTCGCGCGAGGCCGATACCGGCCACGATGTGCAGGCTCTGGTGGCCGATATCCTGGCCGATGTCAAACAGCGGGGTAATGCAGCCCTGTGTGACTATACCGAGCGTTTTGACGGCTGGGCCTGCACCGGCGAGAGCATTGAAATTACGCCGGAACGTATGCAACAGGCCTGGAATAACGTGACCGAGATGGATCGTGACGCGCTGCAACTGGCGACGGATCGTATTCGCGCCTATCACGAACATCAGAAACAGGAAGACTGGGAATACACCGATGATATCGGCATGACGCTGGGTCAGCGTATCACGCCGCTGGATCGGGTCGGGCTGTATGTGCCGGGCGGCAAAGCCGCTTATCCCTCATCCGTGTTGATGAATGCGGTGCCGGCTCACGTGGCCGGGGTGGCAGAAATCGTGATGGTCGTGCCAACACCGGGCGGTGCCATCAATGAGCTGGTGCTGGCGGCAGCGCACGTATCCGGCGTGCAGCGCGGTTTTGCCGTGGGCGGTGCGCAGGCGGTGGCGGCATTAGCCTATGGCACCGAAACGATTCCGGCCGTCGATAAAATCGTCGGGCCGGGCAATAAGTTCGTAGCGGCAGCCAAACGGCAGGTATTCGGCACCTGCGGCATTGATATGATTGCCGGCCCGTCCGAAATCGTGGTGCTGGCCGATGGCGGCAACCCGGCCTGGATTGCAGCGGATTTCCTGTCGCAGGCCGAGCATGATGAAGCGGCGCAAAGCATACTGATTTCTACCGATACACATTTACTGGATCAGGTGGCAGACTCGATTGAGGCGCATCTGGCTGTACTGCCGCGCGCTGCGATTGCCCGCGCATCGGTGGAAACACATGGGGCGCTGATGCATGTGCAGGACTGGGATGAGGCGGCGGATGTGGTCAATATCATCGCGCCCGAACACCTGGAACTGGCGCTGGAACATCCGGATGATGTACTGCCGTCGATTAAACATGCCGGGGCAATTTTCATCGGTCATTTCGTGCCGGAAGCGCTGGGCGATTATATTGCCGGCCCCAATCACGTCTTGCCGACCAACCGTACGGCGCGTTTTTCCAGTCCGCTCGGCGTTTACGATTTCCAGAAACGCAGCAGCCTGATTCGCGCTACCCGCACAGCCGTTGCGCAGATTGGCCCGGCCGCTGCCCACCTGGCCCACCGCGAAGGCTTGCAGGCCCATGCCCTGACGCTGGAACTGCGCCTGAAAGACAAGACATGATTCGCAGTGATATCAAGGCATTGCGTGCCTATCATGTGCCGGACAGCGCCGGCATGATTAAACTCGATGCGATGGAAAATCCATTTACCATGCCCGAGGCGCTGCGCCGGCAATGGAGCGAGACGTTGGAAGCGGTGGATATCAATCGTTACCCGGATGCCGATATGATCGCATTGCGTGGCCAGATTGCGGCGCATGCCGGCGTGCATGCCGACCAGATTTTGCTGGGTAATGGTTCCGATGAAATTATCCAGATGATACTGATGACCATCTGCCCCGGCACCTGCGTGGTGCCGGCGCCGACGTTTGTGATGTATGATTTGATTGCGCACTGGCTCAAACGTCCGGTGGCTTCGGTGCCCCTGTCGGATGATTTTAATCTGGATGCGGATCACTTTTTGCAGGTCTGCGCGCGCGAAAAAGCGGAAGTCGCCTTTCTGGCCTGCCCGAATAATCCGACCGGCAACCTGTGGCCGGAGGCGACGGTGCGTAAAATTGCCGAGAATTTTAATGGCTTACTGGTCATTGATGAGGCTTACGGGCCCTTTGCCGAACGCACCCATACGCACCTGCTGGCCGGCAATGTGATGGTCTTGCGTACATTTTCCAAACTGGGCTGGGCCGGCTTGCGGCTGGGTTACCTGATCGGCGAGGCTGAGCAAATCGCCCATCTGAACAAGGTGCGCATGCCGTATAATATCAATGCGCTGACGCAGGCCTCCGCGTCATTGCTGCTGGATCACTTTGATATATTCGAGCAACAGGCTGCCGAGATCAGGGCGGAGCGCGAACGTATGCTGGCCTCGTTATCCGGTCTGCATGCGCTGGATGTATTTCCATCACAAACCAATTTTATACTGCTGCGCCTGCCCGATGCCGATGCAGCCTTTGAGCAGTTAAAGCAGCGCGGGATTCTGGTCAAGAACATGAACAGCGCACGCGGCTTGCTGGCCAACTGTCTGCGCATCACCATTGGCCGCAGTGAAGAAAATGATGCAGTGCTACACGCACTGGGGGAGATGCTGATATGAGTCCTGCCAAACAAGCTCGAACAGCGAAAATTGAGCGCAGCACCAAAGAGACATCCATCCAGCTGAGCCTGAACCTGGATGGCAGCGGCCAGGCGAAACTGAATTCCTCGATTCCGTTTCTCGATCATATGCTCGAACAGATTGCCCGCCACGGACTGGTCGATCTGACAGTAAATGCAACTGGCGACCGCGAGATTGACGATCACCACACGGTGGAAGATATCGGCATCTGTCTCGGCGAGGCCCTGCGTCAGGCCATTGGCGACAAGGCCGGCATCGTGCGCTACGGCCATGCCTATGTGCCGCTGGATGAAGCTTTGTCCCGGGTGGCGCTGGATTTTTCCGGTCGCCCCGGTCTGGAATATCATATCGATTTCCCCAAGGAAACGGTGGGCGGATTCGATATCGACCTGTTCAAGGAGTTTTTTCAGGCTGTGAGTAACCATGGCCATATTACCCTGCATATCGATACCCTGCGCGGCGCTAATAACCACCACATCATTGAAACGGTATTCAAGGCATTTGGCCGCGCCCTGCGTATGGCCGCTGCCGCTGACCCGCGTCAGCACGGCATTCCATCAACCAAAGGGGCGTTGTAGGCACACAGATATGCAGGGCAACGTGTGGAATAGATTTTCTTTGTGTCGCTGTGACTTTGTGGTGAGTATTTGCCCATGATCGGACTTATTAACTATGGCATGGGCAATCTGCATTCGGTGGCCAAGGCGCTGGAGAAAGCCGGCGCTCAGGTGGAACTGGTCAGTGATGCCGATGCGCTGAAACATTATGATCGCATAGTGCTGCCCGGCGTCGGCGCGTTTCGCGATTGTATGGGCGCCTTGCAGGAAACAGGTATGGACGCAGCGCTGAAAGAAATCCTCGATTCCGGCACGCCGTTTCTCGGCATCTGCCTCGGCATGCAGGTTTTGATGGATGTGTCGTATGAATTTGGCCGCTATCCCGGCCTGGGTCTGATTCCCGGCGCCGTCAAACCGTTTCCGCAGCAGCACCCCGAACGCGGCTTCAAAATTCCGCATATGGGCTGGAATGATGTGGTGATGTCATCCGAGAAACCACCGCATCCGGTACTGGCATCACTAGCCGGCCAACAGGTGTATTATGTTCATTCCTACTGTTGCATGCCGGAACACCCCGATCACCTGCTGGGTGCCTGCTCCTATGGCGATTACCCGTTTGCTGCCGCCATCGGACGTGACAATATCGTGGCCGTGCAATTCCACCCTGAAAAATCACAACGCGCCGGTCTGGCTCTGTTGGAAGCGTTTCTGCAATGGCGTCCATGAACACGACGTTGCGCTGCACTGACAGCGTCCACTCCGACCAGCGCCCGGACTGAGCGCATGCAGGAACGCCTGATCGAACTGGAAACCAAAATCTCCTATCAGGATCATATCATTGCTGAACTCAATGAGGTGGTCACCAGGCAGCAGCAGCAAATTGACCAGTTGGAAAAGGCGGTGGAACAGCTGCGCCAGCATTGGAAGCAGAGCGCCGGCACCGGCATTGCCCGCCCGGAGGAAGAAACCCCGCCGCCGCATTACTGAGCAATTACCGAGAAATGTTCCCGTAACAAACAAGCGTGGTTATAGTTGTCCAATTCTGGCGCACTGGCATGCCTCCAACCGGTGAGATGTACTAGCTCGGGGTGGAAACGGTGCGCTACTGATCTGATAATAGAACACAGGTGGCGTAATGTCTGAGAAACCATGGGGCGGTCGTTTTGAGTCCCCAACTGATGAATTTGTAGAAGCATTCAATGCATCCACGGATGTGGATGCGCGCATGTATGCCGAGGATATTGCCGGCTCCAAAGCGCATGCCCGCATGTTGTGCGAACAGGGCATCCTGACGCAGGAAGATATGAATGCGATTCTGCGCGGGCTCGATGAGATTGCCGGTGAAATCGAAAGTGGCGAATTTGAATTCACCATTGCGCTGGAAGATGTGCATATGAATATCGAATCGCGCCTGACCGAAAAAATCG
>CAZXAI010000009.1:15557-17461 GCA_964638265.1 uncultured Zetaproteobacteria bacterium | reverse complement strand
ACCACCACAGCGCAATTGGTTTTGGCCACCGACTGAATAATGGTATGTTCATCCAGCGGGCGAATGGTGCGCGGATCCACTACTTCAGCCTCAATGCCTTCCTTGGCCAGTTCCTTGGCTGCGGCCAGAGCAAAGCCGGTCATGCGCGAATGCGCCACGATGGTGACATCGGAGCCGGCTCGTTTCACATCGGCCTTGCCCAGCGGAATCATATATTCCTCATCCGGCACTTCGCCGACATCGCCATAATTGATTTCGTTCTCGATAAAGATAACCGTGTCATTATCGCGAATGGATGCTTTCAGCAGCCCCTTGGCATCAGCCGGATTGGACGGCATGACCACTTTCAGGCCCGGCACATTGGCCATCCAGTTTTCCAGACTCTGGGAATGCTGCGCCCCGACGCGGGCGGCGGAACCGCCGGCACCGCGAAATACCATCGGCACCGAATACTGGCCGCCGGACATGTATTTCATTTTGGCCGCTGCATTGACAATCTGATCCAGCGCCAGCATGGCGAAGTTCCAGGTCATAAACTCGATCACCGGACGCAGGCCGGTCATGGCCGCACCGACGCCGAGACCGGCAAAGCCCAGCTCGGTAATCGGTGTGTCAATCACGCGTTTGGGGCCGAATTTATCCAGCAGCCCCTGCGATACTTTATACGCACCGTTATATTCAGCCACTTCCTCGCCCATGAGGAAGACGTTTTCATCACGGCTCATCTCTTCGGCCATGGCCTGATTCAATGCTTCGCGGTAGGTAATTTTACTCATTTTCTTTAGCCCACCTTGCCCGGATACGGGTATGCGCCTTCAATCGGGTCGCTATAAATATCTGTCCACAATTCGGATGCATCAGGTTCCGGCTGACTTTCGGCAGCTCTGGCAATCGCAGCCACCTCTTTTTTGATGTCACGGTCTTTCTGCTTGAAGGATTCCTCTGTGGCCAGCTTCGCTTTAATCATCTGAGCCTGCAAACGGGCAATCGGATCGCGACCGGTACGCCATTCATCGACTTCTTCGCGGGTGCGGTAGGTAGCCGGGTCGGACATCGAATGGCCACGATAACGATAGGTCATCGCCTCGACCAGAATCGGCCCCTGGCCGGAGCGGGCATGTTCAATGGCTTCACTCATTTTCTTTTCAAATTCCAGCACATCCATGCCATCGATTTTCATGCCGGGGATCTTGAATGAAATACCGCGCTTGAACAACTGGGTTTCCGCCGAAGCCCGATCCAGCGATGTGCCCATGGCGTACTGATTGTTTTCCACCATGAACACAATTGGCAACTTCCATAACGCCGCCATATTAAAGGACTCATATACCGCGCCCTGATTAATACCGCCATCACCCATAATGCAGATGGTGACGCGTCCGTTATCCTGGTACCAGCTGGAAAATCCGAAACCCAGACCGATCGGCACCTGCTCGCCGACAATGCCGTTGCCGCCGGCAAAATTCTTGTCGGCATCGAACATATGCATCGAGCCGCCCTTGCCCTTGACCACGCCGCCGGCGCGACCGAGCAACTCGGCCATGACCGCCGTCGGATCGGAACCGCGCGCCAGAATATGACCGTGGTCGCGGTAGCTGGTCATCATGTAATCGGTCGTTTCCGCCGCGTGTTGCATGCCGACGCAGACCGCTTCCTGCCCGTTACACAGGTGGCAAAAGCCGCCTATCTTTTTCAGGCCATACATCTGGCCCGCTTTTTCTTCAAATCGACGGATAAACAGCATTTGATCATGCATCTCATGCAGCTCTTCCTGTGCAAAAAAAACGCCGTCATGTGTGATGCCAGCATCCTGTTTCTGCTTTGCAGCCATATTGCCCCCGGCAAACTATCAGTATATCCCGCGAATAATGCCCGCCTCCACTATGTCCAGCAACCTGCATTCC
>CAZXAI010000009.1:0-15457 GCA_964638265.1 uncultured Zetaproteobacteria bacterium | reverse complement strand
TAAATAGAGTGGTATTGGCTGATGAGCAATGATCGGAGGCTGGTATATAGCACGGAGCACGGGGCGCTGGACAAGCCCATGCAGCAGCAAGGCGCCGCCAACAAGCGCAGGCATCCTCAGGCTGCGCCGGTCATCAAAAACCCGGGCAAACAGGGCGTGCGTATCCGGCGTGAATCCAAGGGGCGCGGCGGCAAAACGGTATCTGTCGTGGATGGCTTACGGCTGGATGAGGCCGCACTGAAACAGTTGCTCAAGCAACTGAAAGGCGCTCTGGGCACAGGCGGCGCAGTAAAAAACGGCGTGTTGGAAATTCAGGGCGATCATCGGGAAAAACTGCTTATTCTGCTGGAAAAACTCGGACATAAAGCCAGACTGGCCGGCGGATGAATATATAGTACGAGACAATCGCCTGGCCGGGGTGTTGTGCCTTGTCCTGTGAATTGACGGGTGCGTTTCTTCGGGATTCACTGCATGATTCGCACCGAACAAGTTGCTGTATATTTCTGGAGACAACACCATGTTTGAGCTGATTCCCGCGATTGATTTGAAAGGCGGCCACTGCGTGCGCCTCAAACAGGGGCGGATGGACGATGCAACCGATTATGGCGATGATCCGGCGGCCATGGCGGCGCACTGGCAGCAATTGGGGGCAGGTCGCTTGCATGTGGTGGACCTGGATGGCGCATTCGCCGGCAAACCGGCCAATCGCGCTGCCATTCGGGCGATTTGTAAGGAAATGACGATTCCCGTCCAGCTGGGCGGCGGGCTGCGTGATTTGACCATGATCGAAGGCACATTGAACCTCGGCGTGCAGCGCGTGATTCTCGGCTCCATTGCCATTTCCGAACCGGCGCTGGTGCGAGAGGCCTGCCGTGCGTTTCCGGGTCAGGTCTGTGTCGGCATTGATGCCAAAGCGGGCATGGTGGCCGTGCATGGCTGGGATGATGTCACCGATGTGCGCGCCGTGGATCTGGCGCGCCAGTTTGAAGATGCCGGCGTAGCGGCTATTATCTATACCGATATTGCGCGCGATGGCATGCTCACCGGCCCCAATATCGAGGAGACGGTAAATCTGGCCCGTGCTATTTCGATTCCGGTGATTGTGTCCGGCGGCGTAGCACGCCTGGCCGATGTCAAAGCCTGCGCCACCCATGCCAATACCGGTATTTGCGGCGCCATTACCGGTCGCGCTATTTATGAAGGCTCGCTCGATTTTGCTGCGGCCATAAGCGCGTTAAAATAAATGTTATCCAAACGCATTATCCCCTGCCTCGATGTGGCGCACGGACGCGTGGTCAAAGGCGTACAGTTTGTTGATATTGTGGATGCCGGCGATCCGGTCGAAGCGGCTATTAAATATGATGAGCAGGGGGCCGATGAGCTGACCTTTCTCGATATCCGCGCCAGCCATGAGAGTCGCGATACGCTCTACCACATGGTCACCGAAGTGGCCGAACACGTATTTATGCCGCTGACCGTCGGCGGCGGCGTCAAGGCGCTGGCTGATATCGAGAACCTGCTGCATGCCGGCGCGGATAAAATATCCATCAATACGGCGGCGATTTTCACGCCGGAACTGGTCAAGGAAGCAGCCGAGCGTTTCGGCTCATCCACCATTGTGGTTGCGGTCGATGCCAAGGCGGTCGGTGGGCATTGGGAATGTTTTACGCATGGCGGCAGGAAAGCGACCGGACTCAATGCGGTGGACTGGGCCAAACGCATGTCCGATTATGGCGCGGGCGAAATCCTGCTGACCAGCATGGATGCCGATGGCACCAGGGATGGATACGATATTGCACTGACCCGGGCCGTGTCCGATGCTGTCAGCGCCAATGTGATTGCCTCCGGCGGCGTCGGCACACTCGAACACCTGGCCGCCGGTTTGACCGAGGGCAAAGCCGATGCTGTACTGGCCGCCTCGATTTTTCACTTCGGCACCTTCACCATCCAGGCGGCCAAAGCCTACCTGGCATCTCAAGGAATTCCTGTCCGCACCCTGACCTAACGCGCATGGATTTTTTCCTGCCCCCGTGCAATGAAACAATAGCACGGCGTATTTCCGGTTTCGGTAATTGCGCTGCTTTCTGCTATGCTCAGGCTCATGACTGCCTGCGATCTATTGACCGGCCCGTTGTGTGCTGATGCGCCCTAGTCTGGCGCTGCTTTATGGTTGCCTGTTAACCGGTCTGCTCCAGCTGCTGGCTGGCAGTGTTGCGGTTGGTGCAGGGGAGGCTTTCAAGGCGGATATTGATGATATGAAAGCCGCCTATATTTTCAACTTCATTCGCTTTACCGACTGGCCGGATGCCGGAACAGGGCAGGGTATCCGCCTGAACGTGGTGGGCGCTCATCAGGTGGGCTCCGTGCTGCAAGCCATTGCAGCGAAACCGGTTGCGCAGCGGATCGCATTGCATGTCGAGCGCTGTTCAAATGATGCGTGTTTACGTCAGGCTAGCGCCATTTTTATCGGACAATCATCAGATGATTACAGGCGTTTGCTGACCATGTTCGACCAACGCCCGGTGCTGACCATGTCAGACGCCCCCGGTTTTGCCCGGCATGGCGGCATGATCGAAATGCGCTATAACAACAGGAAACTCACATTTATCGTCAATATTCAGGCCGTTCGTCGAGCCGGCCTGTATATCAGCGCACAATTGTTGCAACTTGGTGAAACCATTGGGGGAGCACATGAGTAGAAGCACTTCTACCACGATCCAGCGCCAGCTACAGATCTTTCTGATGATCATATTATCGCTCACGGTACTGATTATGGGCGGCGCCTGGATCACATATAATCAGGTACAGCATGAGGATGAAGAGCTGCGTATGCTGAGCATTGAAGGTGATATGATCGGAGCCGCAGCGCGTCCGGCGCTGATGTTTAATGACCGGCGCATGGCTGCCGAACTGTTATCAAATATCCGGTTTGATACCGATATATCGGTCGTGAAGCTATTCAAGCCGGACGGTTCAACACTGTTTACCTATGTGGCCGAGGGGGCTGCGGCAGCGCTGGACAGGGCGGTATTCCAATCGCAGCAATACACCCGTTTTGAGCATGGACACCTGCAGATGTATCGGGTTATTGAACATAAAGGCGATACCGTTGGCATCGTTTATCTGGAATCGCGACTGGATCATCTCCAAGAGGTTCGCAATGGCGGGCTGGTTACGGTTGTGCTGGTCATGCTCGCCTGTTTGTTGCTGGGTCTGATGCTGGCCTCACGCCTGCAGAAAAAAATCGTTACGCCGATTCGCAAGCTGGCCGGGTTAATGCATCAGGTCAGTGACAGTGGTGATTACAGTCTCCGGGCTGAGCACCTGGCCTACAACCGGGAAACGGAAGATTTGCTGTCCGGGTTTAACCAGATGGCGGATGAAGTGCAGGCCGGCTTTGACATGATTGCGGCGCAAAACGAGCAGTTGAAACAGAGTGAACGGCGTTTGCGCAATATGGTGGAAGTGGCGCCGATGCCCGTGTTGATCAGTAGCATACGCGAAGGTCGAATCCTCTTCTTTAATGCGGCGACAGCCCGCATGTTCGGGGTGGATGCAGAGGCAGATATTACATCGTTGGTGACCGCCTTTTATCGCCATCCGGCAGAGCGCAAATCGTTATTGCAATCGCTGGAGCGCGATGGCGAAGTCATAGGCCGCGAAATAGAGTTTCTACGCATGGATCACACCCCCATGTGGGCATCCATATCCATCTGTCATATAGAGTTTGAAGGCGAACAGGCTCTCATCAGCACCTTTGTGGACATCACGGATCAGAAGCATGTGGAAAAAGTGCTGGAGGAGCAGGTGACAGCCCGCACCCATGAATTAAAGCGGGCGCGGGACACGCTTCAGGCCACGCTGGATAATATGCTCGATACATATTATCGCATTGGCCCGGATGGAACGCTGGTCTGGGCCTCGGCATCCATACATGCCTTGCTGGGTTATAGTCTGACTCAGGCGACCGGCCTGCCACTGTCATCGCTGTGTGGCGGTGAGATCGATTATGTCCGGGCGGTCGATAAGTTACTGGCCTGTGGCGGCCGCTTGATGAACCAGCAGCTTAGCCTGAGCCATGCCCAGGGGCATTCGATCCGGGTGTCTGTATCTGCCCGCTTAATTACCAATGAGCATCATGAAACGATTGGCATTGAGGGCGTGGTACGGGATATTACCTTGCAGGTGCAGGTGGAAGCACAAAAATTGGAGATGGAGAAGAAGATGGCACATGTGCAGCGGCTCGAATCGCTCGGTGTGCTGGCTGGCGGCATTGCACATGATTTTAATAATATACTGGCCGGTATCATGGGCAATGCGGAGTTGGCGGAAATCAATCTGCATGACCAGCGTCCGGTGGATCAGGAACTGAAGAATATCGTGGTCGCCAGCATGCGCGCGGCAGACCTGTGCAAGCAGATGCTGGCCTATTCCGGGCAGGGGGCGATGATTCGCCGCGCGACGAACCTTTCCGAACTGGTTGGAGAAACACTGCAACTCATTGATGCATCGATTTCAAAACGGGTGGAATTGCACTGTGAATTGCACAGCCCGATGCCGCCGATCCTGGCTGACCATACACAAATGCAGCAAATCATCATGAATCTGGTGACCAATGCATCAGAAGCGATAGGCGAAGATGAAGCTGGAGACATTCGGGTGATAACCGGTGTTATTCAGGCCACGAGAGCGGATTTGGACAACCCGTTTCTCGATGAGCAACGCGATGCAGGTGAATATGCCTACCTGGAAGTGCGTGATAACGGCTGCGGCATGGACGCGGTGGTGCAGGGCAAGATATTCGAACCATTCTTTACCACCAAATTTACAGGCCGGGGGCTGGGCATGAGTGCCGTGATCGGTATTGTCCGCTCACACGGCGGCGTGCTGCAGCTCGATAGCAAGCCGGGTTCGGGCAGTTGCTTTAGAGTATTGCTGCCTGTCAATCAGACCATGCAATCAGCACAGGAGCATGTTCCCAAAACGCTGCTGGCGGAACCGGTTGCGGCATGTACCGTGCTGGTGATCGATGATGAAGCCATGGTGAGAATGACAGCGGAGGGATTGCTGCATAAGCTGGGCTGTAATGTCATGCTTGCCGAAGATGGTGAACAGGGGCTCGATGTTTACCGCCAGCATGCGGCAGACATTGATATGGTGCTACTGGATATGACGATGCCAAAAATGGGTGGTGTGGCCGTACTGGAACAACTGCGCCTGATCCGGGCTGATTTGCCGGTATTTGTTTGCAGTGGCTACAGCAATGAGAAGGTGGCAGGTAAATTCCATCAATATCAGCCCAACGGCTATTTGCATAAGCCGTTTTCATTGTCTGATTTAACGGCGCTGTTGTCACAACTGCATGATCATTGAGGCCCATGCAGCAAACAGCGCGGTTGCGGAAGGGCATCCCCCGCGATATGCGCTTGCAGCAATGGGGACGTCAGTACACTGGAGGGGATGAACATGAATTTCGAGGTGTGTTGCAGGCGGCCTTTATTCAGGCTGTGGATGCTGGTCGGCGCTGTATTTATCGCCATACCCGCCAGTGTAGCCGAGCATTATACAACCGATCAATTGCTGAAGATGGATATCGAACAGCTGGTGAATGTCAACGTGACCACCCTGTCCAGACGGGAAGAAAAATATATGGCAACCGCCGCTGCTGTATTTGTGATTAGCCGTGATGATATTCGTCGTTCCGGAGTCAGGAGCATTCCCGACGCACTCCGCTTGGCGCCGGGCCTGCAGGTGTCGCAGACCAATATGAATCAATATCAGATCGGCATTCGCGGTCAGACCGATTTCTGGACAGATCTGCTGCTGGTGATGGTGGATGGACGCCCTGTTTATAACACCACCTTCTCCGGTGTGTGGTGGGTCGCCCAGAATTACCCCCTGGCGGATATCGAGCGCATTGAAATCATACGCGGCCCGGGGGGCGCGCTGTGGGGGTCGAATGCCACCAACGGCGTGATCAATATTATTACCCGAAGCGCCAAAGCCTCGCAGGGGCTGCGCATCAGCGGCGGTGGTGGAACAGAGGATAAGGGTTTCGGTAATATCAGCTTTGGTTCCAGTATCGGCGCACTGGATTACCGGGTCTATGCCATGCAGGAAATGCGGGATGGCGGTCTGGCGGGCAAAGGGCTGGCCGATTATCCTTTCGGTGCTGATATGCCCGACTTCAGGCGCATGAAACAGCAGGGGTTTCGCATGGACTGGGATGCTGATGCATCGACGCGCTTATCATTGCATGGCGATGCTTATCAGATTAAGAGCGGTCAGGTGGGCACCTGGATGCCCGTTGTCACCACGCCGGCTCAGGCTCATGTGCAATACACTGGCCTGAATGCTTATAGCGGTAAAAATATGGTCTTTCGTCTGGAGCATGATGTTACCGCCAATATTACATTCAAGGGTCAAATGTTTTACGATGAATACAAGGTGCATACAAAGTTTATTCGCGAAAAAAAACAAACCTATGATGGTGATTTTCAAATCGATTTTTTACATAGGCTCAATCAGAATATCTCTCTGGGCGTCAATATTCGCCGCCTGCACGCCCGCTTCCATAACACGCCGCAATTCCAGATGCCGACCCGAAGCACCGGTCTGAACTCTTTTTTTGTCAATGATGAACTCAGCCTGTTTGACGGCCTGTTGCATCTGACCGGCGGCCTGAAAGTGGAAAGGAATTCCTACACAAACTGGGAATATCAGCCCAGCCTGAGAGCGATTGTATCCAACGATAACGGGGCGATCTGGCTGGCGGCTTCGAAGTCGGTACGTCTGCCCAATGATCTGGAAAATGGCTTGATATGGAATCGCAAGCGCTCAGGCGGCAGACTGATTCGGCAGATTGGCGATGGCAGAACCAAGACCGAGGATGTCTTTACCTACGAGGCAGGGGGGCGGTGGCGGCCTACGGAAAACAGCCTGATTGAAGTCACCGGCTACAAGAGTATTTATAAAGGCGTGCCGGATACCTGGCAGTTTCGCCACGGCCAGCCGCTGGTTTACCCGGAATTTCTGACCAATGTATTGAATGGTCATGGCGATGGTCTTGAAGCCAACTTCGAGGTGCAGCCATGGCAATGGCTGACGCTGAAAGGCTCCTACACCTATCTGCACCAGTATTATGTGGATTTTCCGGTCAAGGATGGCGAAACCATCTGGACGGTGCGCTCGAACAATGGTCAGGATCCGAGAAACCGCTTTCATTTGGGCTTGAGCCTGGATCCTGTCAAACAGGTTGAATTTGATGCCAATCTGTATTTTACCGGCCCGTTCCGGGAAGGTGATATACTGGGCTATCATCGGCTCGATCTGCGGCTGGGCTGGAAGCCGGTTGACGGGCTGGAAATCAGCATGGCTGGCCAGGATATGTTGCGCTATTCCCATCAGGAAAATACCAACAATTCCATGGCATATGCATCGCTGATTCAGCAACGCTATTACCTGCAAGCGACCTACTGGTACAAATAATATGGAATGGGCTCAGCAATTTGTGGAACAGTACGGCTACTGGGCTGTATTTATCTGGACATTTATCGAAGGCGAAAGCGTATTTATTGCTGCCGCTGCGCTGGCTGCGGCCGGGTTGCTGACGCCCTGGAAGGTGATTGTCGTCGCCGCCTGCGGAGCCTATGTCGGCCACATCGTGTTTTTCACCATCGGTCGCTGGAAAGGCCTGGCCGTGATTGAAGCAGTGCCATTCCTCAAACGCCATTATGCCAAGGCCAACAAGGTGCTGGATCGTTATGCCCACTGGTCGATTTTCATCTTCCAGTACCTCTATGGCACACGACTGGTGGCAGCCATTATGTTTGGCTGTTCCAGTATCAGTTTTGTCCGCTTTGCCCTGATTCAAATCGTCAACTGCATCACCTGGTCGGTACTGATCTATACGGTTGGGCATATGCTCGGCATGGCCGGGGTCGCGATTTTGCATCGTTTTGGCATCGTCGGCCTGATTGTCGTGCTGGCGCTCGCCTTGCTGATTGGCATCTGGGCTTACGCCCGTTATGGCCACCATCATGTGCGCAGGCATTTGCATGATCACGATGACAAATAAGTCAGGACGGTATATACTGGCATAACGTACGGAGGTGATCATGTCTGTTCGTCCTGCCGCTGTTGCCGATCTGTTTTATCCCGGACATGCAGCTGATTTAACATCGTGTATTGCTGCTGCGCTGCGCGATGCCAGCGCGCAATTGCCTGAATCACTGCCGGCTCCCAAAGCGATCATTGTTCCACATGCCGGTTATATCTATTCCGGCCCGACGGCAGGCTTTGCCTATGCTGCGCTCAAGCAGGCCGATATCAACCGCGTCGTATTGCTGGGGCCGGCTCACCGTGTCCCGTTCTACGGTATGGCACTGTCGGGAGCTGATGCGTTTGCGACGCCGTTGGGTGAGGTGCGGCTGGATGCCGCTGCCATGCAGCAGGTGCTGACATGTCCTGATGTGCAGATCAATGACATCGCCCACGCACAGGAGCATGCGCTGGAAGTGCAGCTGCCATTTTTGCAAACGGTACTGGATGATTTCCTGCTGCTGCCCTTGTGTATTGGCTCCGTGGAAGCGGATGCTGTCGCCCGCGTTATCGAACGCCTGTGGGGGGACGATAAAACGCTGTTTGTGATCAGCTCCGATCTGTCTCATTTCCACCCTTATGCCGCAGCACAGAAACTGGATTTGCATAGCATTGAAACGGTATTGCAGTTGCGCGGCCACTTGAGCCATGAGCAGGCATGCGGCGCTACCGGCATCAATGCATTGGTGCTGCTGGCCCGGCGGTTCGATTTGCGGGCAAAGCTGCTGGATTATCGCAATTCGGGCGATACCGCCGGCGATAGAGATCGGGTGGTCGGCTATGCATCCATTGCTTTTGTTGAACCGGAGCGGCCATGAGCGCCGATAAAGGTTCTGTACTGATTGCGCTGGCACGCCATGCGATTGCCGACCGGCTGGGTATTCGCTCGCCTGCTCCTGATACCGAAGCGGCTGACTGGCTGCAAAGCCAGGCAGCGACCTTTGTGACCTTAACCATGCACGGTAGTCTGCGTGGTTGTATCGGCACGCTGGCCGCGTATCGACCGCTGCTTGATGATGTGCAGGCCAATGCGGTGGCAGCAGCCTTTCATGACCCCCGTTTTCCAGCCCTGCAGGTGGATGAGTTCGGCGCGATTCAGGTCGAAGTCTCGCTATTATCAGCCATGCAGCCGCTGTTTGTCTCCGATGAGTCCGAGGCTTGTGCCAATATCAGGCCGGGGCTGGATGGCGTGGTGCTCGAATACGGAGCGCACAAAGGCACATTCCTGCCGCAGGTGTGGGAGCAGTTGCCCGAGCCGGCGCAGTTCATGGCGCATTTGAAATTGAAGGCGGGCTTGCCTGCCGATTTCTGGCACCCGGATATGCGCCTGTTTACCTATCAGGTCGATAAATTCAAGGAAACAGGGACGTCATAATCATGCCCGATGCACATTTCCCCGCCCGCTACTGGCACCGGCTCGATGACGGTCGCATCCAGTGTGATGTCTGTCCGCGCGATTGCAAATTGCATGACGGTCAGCGCGGACTGTGTTTTGTGCGCAAACGCGAGGGCGAGCAGATGGTGCTTACAACCTATGGTCGCTCATCCGGGTTTTGTATCGACCCGATTGAGAAAAAACCGCTCAATCACTTTTATCCCGGTTCCAGCGTATTGTCGTTCGGTACGGCCGGTTGCAATCTGGCCTGTCGTTTCTGCCAGAACTGGGATATTTCCAAATCGCGTGCTTTCGACCGCTTATGCGATCAGGCCGAACCGGCACAGATCGCAAAGGCCGCACGCGATAACGGTTGTAAAAGCGTATCCTTCACCTATAACGACCCGGTCATTTTTCTTGAATATGCCGTGGATACGGCGCGCGCCTGTCATGCGCTCGATATCAAAACAGTGGCGGTGACCGCCGGTTATATGCATGCGCAGGCGCGCCGCGAATTTTTTACACACATGGATGCGGCCAATGTGGACTTGAAGGCATTTACGGAAGATTTTTACCACAAACTCTGCGCCGGCCAGTTGCAGCCGGTGCTTGATACATTGATCTATTTAAGACATGAAACCGATGTGTGGTTTGAAATCACAACCCTGTTGATTCCGGGCAAGAACGACAGCGACGATGAATTAACGTCCATGTGCGACTGGGTCGCCGAACACCTTGGCCCGGATGTGCCGCTGCATTTCACCGCCTTTCATCCCGACTGGAAAATGACCGATTTACCGGTGACCCCGGCCACAACATTACGCCGGGCCCGGAATATCGGCCTGAAAGCAGGCTTGCACTATGTGTACACCGGCAATGTCCATGATGCCAGCGGCGGGACAACGCTGTGTCCGGCATGTCACTCACCCATCATTGTACGCGACTGGTATGAGATGCTGGACTATCGCGTATCGGATGATGGCGATTGCGGCCTCTGCGGGTGCCATCTGCCCGGTCGTTTCGAGCCGTTCCGGGGCGCCTTCGGCTCGCATCGAATTCCTGTGCGGATGCAGTTATAAGGGCAGTGCGCGCAAGATGGCGGCAACCGTCGTAAAAGAACCGAGTGCCAGAAACTGACCATTCGGCTGGCGTTTCATTTCTGTCTGCAAGGCATTTTCCGGCGTGAATGAGGGATCAGCATGATTGCTAATCACCCGCATGGCATAGGGCTCCAGCAATGTCAGCGCATTGCCGAGCGAACGATCTGCCCGCGTAAAAACCAGAATCGCATCGAACGGGTCAGCCAGCGCCTTGAGCGATGGCAGCAGCGCTTCAACGGCATGACGGTTATGGGCTGCATCCAGCCAGATATCCGCCTGACCTACATGCACATATTGCAGGCGCCCCGGCACTTTGCACTGGCCAATAGCATGGTGTGCAGCTGGTAGATCGATGGCTGGAAAATCATGCGCCAGTTGTTGAATCGCAGCCCATGCCAGTGAGGCATTCTCATGTTGATGTAGCCCGGGCATGGCCAGCTCACGCCATGCAGCACCTGCTTCACACAGGCGCAGGGCCGGCTGGAATGATTGCAACACAGTCGCAACATCATGGCGCTGTGGCGCACTGATGCAGTAGCGGCAACCCTGCATGGCATAGGCTTTTTCACCGGCAATCTGCTCGATGCTGTCGCCCAGCCAGTGTTGATGATCCAGCGCCACGGCTGTAATCAGGGCCATGTCAGCGGCTACGGCGGTCGTCGCATCGAGGCGCGCGCCAACGCCGGCTTCGAGAATTTCCACATCGACTGCTGCTTTGCTGAACTGATCCAGGGCCAGTGCGGTGGCGGTTTCAAAGTAGGATGCACCCGCTGCTCGCGCCAGCGGCATGATGTTTTTCAGGCTTGCCAGCAGACGGGCATGATCCACTGGTACGCCGTTGATGCGAATGCGCTCATTGAATGCGAGAATATGCGGCGAGGTATACAGTCCGACCTTGAGTCCGGACGCGCGCAGGGCAGCGGCCAGCATGGTCGCAGTCGAACCCTTGCCATTGGTGCCGGCAATACGAATGCGCAATTTGGGCTGCCGGCAATCCATCCCGGCCAGCAGCGCAAGCATGCGCGCATGGCCGGGTTGATAATCGCGGTCGGCGGACGGGTTACCCAGTTCGGCCAGCCATGCGTCAATACTATCGGGCTTGTCACCCATGCTATGGTTCAGCCGGCTTGCTGGCGGTAGGGACGCTCGCTCAGGTGGGTGAGCAGGGTGGCGAGATAATCGCGCAGCTCGCGCCGATCCACCACGGCATCGATTAAACCGTGTTCGAGCAGGAATTCAGCCCGCTGAAAGCCTTCCGGCAAGGTTTCACCGACTGTTTCCTGAATCACGCGCGGCCCGGCAAAGCCGATCAGGGCGTTCGGTTCGGCAATAATCACATCGCCCAGCCACGCCACCGAAGCGGATACGCCGCCCATGGTCGGATCGGTCAGCAGGCAGATAAAGGGTAAACGCGCCGCATTGAGCTTGTTGACGGTGGCGGATGTCTTGGCCATTTGCATCAGCGATAACACGCCTTCCTGCATGCGGGCGCCGCCGGATGCGGTAATCAGCAGGAAGGGGCAGCCCAGTTCCAGCGCATGTTCCATGCCGCGCACGATTTTTTCACCGGCCACGGAACCCATGCTGCCACCCATATAGGCAAATTCGAAGATGGATGCGGCAATGGTGCGGCCATGAATATCGCCCAGATAATTGCGAATGGCATCCTCGGGGCCGGCTTTTTTGGCGGCATCTCTGGTGCGGTCTTTGTATTTCTTCTGATCCTTGAAGTTTAGCGGATCTTCGGAACGCAATTCGCTGTCTTTTTCTTCAATACTGTCCGTATCGAATAACAGTTCGGCACGCTGAGCTGCCGGCATACGCAGGTGATGATTGCATTTGGAACAGACCAGACCATTGCGATCGAGTTCCTTGTTGTACAAGGCTTCGGAGCAACTCGGGCATTTCACCCATAAACCCTCCGGTGAACCCGAGTCACCGGATTTCAGGATATTCTTTGGCGTTTCAATCAGGCGTGTAAACCAGCTCATTAATCAACATACCTCTTTTTCATGGGAATGCGCTTGTGACAGCGTTTCCTAAATCAATAATTCATCCACCTGCGTCAGCATGCGCAGGTGTGGCACATTCAGCGCTTCCACTTCGGCGGCCATGATATTCAGCGATTCAGGCTTCATATGATACAGATAGACGTGCACACTACCAAGTTGTTCGATTTTTTGCAGATTCTTCATCATGCCGTTTGGTGTCAAATGGCCGCTGATATCAGCCAGATGCTGATACTCGTTGGGGAATGAACAATCCATAATGATGGCTTTCAGATTGGGCTGGGCATTGGCGACTGCCCACAGACGATCCGTATCGCCCGTATCGGCGCTATAAATCACCTGCTTGCCATCCTGGTCGAGCAGGAATCCGGTGCAGGGTACGGGGTGATTCACTTCGATGGGCGTGATGCGTACGCCCTCGATTTCAAAGGCCGTTTCCGCTTCGATATCCTGCAGGCTGAGAATGGCATCCTCGGGACTGGGGATGCGGGTGAAATCGGGCCAGATCAGGTCATTCAGAAAATGCTGCTTCAGTATCCGGTTATTTTCCGCCAGACTATGAATGGTAACCGTCCGGTTATCCATATTGCCGCCCAGGCGTTTGAGCGAACGGTTATCGGCGATAAAGGCGATATCCTTGATATGATCCAGATGCACATGTGACAGGCAGATATGGCGAATGCCATGCTGCTCTTCCAGCGACAGGGCTTCAGTCGGTGAACCGGCATCCAGCAAGATAGAATCGTTCAGTAAAAAAGAAGTCAGCCGGAAGCCCAGCAACTGCCCGCCGTAACAGCCGAGCACCTTGATTCTCAAGTGATTGCTCCGCGCTCAAGCGGCCCGGACTGTACTGCCTGACGCATGCTGCTGGCAGAATCGCGCATGGCGACCAGAGCATCGTCGCTGTCGGTAATACGGGAAACAAAATGGCTGCCGACTACCACGCCATCAGCAAACTGCGCTACATCACGCGCCTGCCCGGGTGTTTTTACACCGAAACCGACACAGACCGGCATGTGATTGTTGGACTGAGCGCTGATATCTCGAATATGCTCCACCTTGCTGCGAATCAGATCGATATCGCCCATATCTGCGCCGGTAATACCGGTCAGCGACACATAATAAATAAAGCCGCTACCGTGCTCACAGGCCAGTTTAATACGTTCATCCGTGGATGTGGGCGACAGCAGCAGGATGCGATCCAGGTTGTGCGTTTTCAGTGCGGCATCGCAGATATCCCCCTCCTCGGGTGGAATATCGACAATCAGCACGGCATCTGCACCGGCGTCACTGGCTGTTTTGGCAAAGGTTTCAAAGCCCATGGCATACGGCACATTGGCATAACCCATCAGCACAATGCCGAGATCGGGGTGTGCTTCACGCACAGCGCGGGTCAGTGCAAATACATCGCTGATATGCGCACCGGCGGCCAAGGCCCGTTCGCTGGCGGCCTGAATGACCGGCCCATCGGCCATCGGGTCGGAAAACGGCATGCCGATTTCCAGAATATCGGTCTGGTCGGCCAGCGCCAGCAGTAATGCGCGGCTGCGGGCGACATCGGGATCGCCGGCAGTCAGATAACCCACCAGCGCGGCGCGGTTATCGGCCTTGCAGGCGGCAAACACATCTGCCAGACGTGTATTCATGATGCGTCCTCCAGCCAGCCCAGGTGTTTAAAGACCGTATCCATATCCTTGTCGCCGCGACCGGACAGGTTAATCAGCACGATCTGATCCGGCCTCATGGCTTTGGCAATGCGGGCTCCGGCAGACAAGGCATGGCTGGATTCCAGCGCCGGAATAATACCCTCGCAGCGGGTCAGCAGTTGCAATGCTGCCAGCGCCTCGTCATCGGTTGCGGCATCGAGTGTTAAACGCCCTGTTTCGAGCATAAATGCGAGCTCCGGCCCGACGCCGGGGTAGTCCAAACCAGCCGAAATACTGTGGGTGCCCTGTACCTGCCCCTCATCATCCTCCAGCAAATAGGTGAGGTTGCCATGCAAAATACCGGCTGTTCCGGCTGCCAGCGAAGCGGCATGCTGGCCGGTATTGAGTCCGTAACCGGCCGCTTCCACGGCCACCAGTTTGACCGATGCATCATCGCGAAACGGGTGTAGCAGGCCCATGGCGTTGGAGCCGCCGCCGACACAGGCCACGGCGACATCGGGCAATCTGCCGGCCTGTTTGAGAATCTGCGCCCGGGCTTCCTGACCAATGACCGTATGAAACTGGCGTACCAGCAGCGGGTACGGGTGTGGCCCGGCAGCCGTACCGAAGATATAAAACGTGTCCTCGCAGCTCGCCACCCAGTTACGCAGTGCTTCATTCACCGCATCTTTGAGCGTGGCCGTGCCGGAATCGACCGGAATGACGTTGGCGCCCAACAGGCGCATCCTCAACACATTGGGCATTTGCCGGGCCATGTCCTCGCGGCCCATATAAATATCGCAGCTCATGCCGAACATGGCGGCAACGGTGGCGGTGGCAACCCCATGTTGTCCGGCTCCGGTTTCGGCAATGACGCGTTTTTTACCCATGCGCCGGGCCAGCAAGCCCTGGCCAATGGTATTGTTGATTTTATGTGCGCCGGTATGGGTTAAATCTTCACGCTTGAGATAAATTCGTGCGCCGCCGTTTTGCTGGCTTAATCGCTCGGCATGGTACAGCGGCGTAGCCCGCCCGACATAATTTTCCAGCAGTTGTAAACGCTCGCTATGAAATGCCTCATCGCCCCATGCTTCAAAAAAAGCGGTTTCGATTTCCTTGAGCGGCTGCATCAGCGTCTCTGCCGCAAAGCGGCCTCCGAAGCGCCCGAAATGACCGCCTGCATCAGGCGCATGGGTAATCTCCAGATCATACATGGCTGCAAAATCG
>CAZXAI010000008.1:0-18543 GCA_964638265.1 uncultured Zetaproteobacteria bacterium | reverse complement strand
TGCATAAGCAATTTCCTGCCCCATCCGGGACATTGCATATCCTCAGAGGCATTGATTTTGAACTGCATGAGGGGGATTTCCTGGCCATTGTCGGTGAATCAGGCTCTGGCAAATCCACCATGCTGCAAATCATCGGCACCCTCGAAAAACCGGACTCAGGCGAGGTGCGACTGGATGGTGAATCGATTCACCGTCTGGGTTCCAACCGGCAGGCGCGCCTGCGCAATGAAAAAATCGGCTTTGTGTATCAGGCCCACCACCTGATTCCGGAATTAACAGCCCTGGAAAATATTTGTCTGCCCTTGCTGGTGCAGGGCATGGCGGCAGCTGACAGCGAAGCTCGCGGACGTGCATTGCTGACCCGCCTGAATCTCGCAGAGCGGGCCGATCATGTGCCGGCCAAGCTCTCTGGCGGCGAGGCGCAACGCGTGGCTGTAGCCCGCGCTCTGGCCGCCCGGCCCCGATTGCTGCTGGCCGATGAACCAACCGGCAATCTGGATGAACATACGGCGCAGGAAGTCTTCGATTTGCTGCGGCAGCTGTGCCATGAAGAAAATGCTGCTGTGATCATGGTAACGCACAGCATGGCCATGGCTCGCGCTTGTGATCGTGTGCTCAGCCTGCATGACGGACTGCTGGTTCGGGGTTGATTGTGTGAGGCAGCAAAACAGTTTGGCCAGTAGCCGCGCTATCGGCGTTATATCCCGGCGCAGCAATAGCCGCTTTGTCATCCGGATGCGCCCAGTGCCTGTGGATCAAATTATGAATATGGAACAAAAAACTTTGACATATTAACAGCTTCTGTTAATGTTCAAACGTTGTTTCTAGCGGAACTGGGTAATCGTCCGTTTAAATTCATATTCCGGTAGGTGGAGAGATGACCAAAGCTGATATTGCAAAAATTGTTCATGAGCGCGTAGGCCTGACCAAAAAAGAGTCGGCCCAGATCGTTGAGTCCGTGCTGAATGTCATCGGGGATTCGCTGGAGCAGGGCAATAACGTCAAGCTATCCGGCTTTGGCCACTTCATCGTACGCCGCAAACATGCCCGGCGGGGGCGCAACCCCAAGACCGGTGCGGATATCACCATCGCCCCGCGTTCGGTGGTCACATTTCGCGCCAGCCCGCTGCTGAAAGACAAGCTGATGGGAGTGGCTGACACATGAATGCAAAACAGGCTCTGCTGAAAGCCGGGCAGCAGGTGCCGGAACTGCCCGATAAACTGTTCTTTTCCATTCGCGAGGTGAGCGATATTTGCGGCGTCGAACCGCATGTGTTGCGCTATTGGGAAACCGAGTTCAGACATATCAAGCCGGTCAAGAAAAGCGGCAACCGTCGTTTCTACCGGCATCGGGATGTGTATGCTGTGCTGCAAATCCAACATTTACTGCATGATCTGAATTTTACAATTCGCGGCGCCAAAAAGCGGCTGCTCAGCGGCGACCTGGAAGACATCGTGGAACAGAAAGACAGCCAGGCGGTGCTGAATCAATTGAAACAGGAGTTAAGCGAAATCCATAAGTTGCTGGGCTAGGAGCCTGTCGGACTTGTGAGAAATCTACTGCACGGCGGGAATAACTGCATTCATATCATCCTGTTTTTCAGCCCCTTACATTCTTTGATGATTTAAGTATGCTTCACCGCCAATAAATCGGGGCGTAGCGCAGCCTGGTAGCGCACTTGACTGGGGGTCAAGTGGTCGGAGGTTCGAATCCTCTCGTCCCGACCATTAACATGAAACAAATAACGCGCCTGCAGGATTTTTCCACCCCATGATACGTCATACATGGGGTGGAAAAAATCCATGCGCGTTTATGTAAATAAATGTCCGGCCTGTTTTGTTTGACGTTTGATCCGCGTATCGGCGGCGGCGTTATGGCCAGATTCATTACGGGGAGCGCATAGTGTGAAGAATCGACTGATGCCTGAGCATGCCCCCCCATCGTTTGAACGACCGCGCCAGCGCATGGTCAATGGTCAACTCAAAGCCAGAGGCATTGTCGATGAGCGCGTACTGGCAGCCATGCTGATTGTGCCTCGTCATAAATTCGTTGATGCCGCTCTGGCAGCCCGCGCCTATCAGGATTGCGCCTTGCCCATTGGTTGCGGCCAAACCATTTCACAACCATATATGGTTGCCCGCATGACTGAACTGCTGGAACTGAAGGGTCACGAACGGGTGCTGGAAATCGGTACCGGATGCGGCTACCAGACGGCAGTGTTGTCACGCCTGTGTCGCAGGGTTTACAGCATCGAACGTATGGAGGCTCTGCATCAGCGGGCGCGACAGAATTTACGGGCGGCGCGCCTGGCCAATGTGATGCTCAAATGCGGCGATGGTCTGGAAGGGTGGGCAGATTATGCGCCATTTGACGCAATCATTGTGACTGCCGGTGGTTTTGCATCCGATATATGGTTGCAGCAATTGAAACCCGGTGGCGTGCTGCTGCTGCCGGAAGGAGCCGATGGCGCACACCGACTGGTTCGCCGCCGCAGACAGGCTCATATTATTACGGAAGAGTATTTTGACGCCTGTACATTTGTACCGTTGCTCAAAGGGGTGAACCATCACTGATATGCAACAGTTTTCTCCAGTGTCGTGGTTGAGACGTTTGTATCACTGGACGCTGTCATGGGCGGATCACCCCAATGCCGGATGGGCGCTGTTTGCCATTGCCGTGATTGAAGCCAGTATCTTTCCGATCCCGCCGGATATACTGCTCATCGCACTGGCGCTGGGGCAGCCGCATGCCGCATTTCGATTCGCCGCACTATCTACCGCCGGCACCACGCTCGGCGCGATCATCGGTTATGCCATTGGCATGTTCCTGTTTAATGCTGTTGCGCTACCCATTATCGAATTTTACCACGCCATGGATACATTTCATCATGTGCAACAATGGTTTATTGATTATGGCGTAGTCATAGTACTGGTGGCTGGTTTTTCTCCCATTCCGTTCAAGGTGATTACCATTGCCGCCGGCGCTTTCGGTCTGTTCTTTCCGGCCTTTATTGCCGCGACGATCATATCCAGGGGGGCTCGTTTCTATCTGGAGGCGGCATTGTTGCGCTGGGGCGGAGATCGTTTGCGTGAGTGGGTCGAGCAGTATTTTGAATGGTTGACCGTGGCTGTAGCTGTAGCCGTCATAGGTGGATTTTCCCTGCTGTGGCTGTAGGCGCGATGCTGTTACGTATCTTCACCCGCTTGCTATGCCTTGTTATGTTGGCCTCGCTTGCCGCCTGCTTCAGCACCAGCGTACCACGCCATGCACTGTCCATTCATAAACACAGCAGCAAGAAACACAGTAGCAAGACTGTCATTCGTTATGTCAGATCCAACGACACCCTGTACAGCATAGGCAAGAAATTCGGCGTTGACTACCGCCTGATTGCCAGACGAAACCATATCAGATATCCCTATCGCATCTATGTCGGGCAGCGCCTGTATATCAACCGTACGGCGCCGAGAACCCATGATCCGGCAGCGGCAAAAATCAGACACCTGTCCCGACCACGGCGCAACGTGACCACCCATCACAAGAGAAAACATAGCGGAACCGTATCGAAATCCGCCCACAAGGCCAAAGCCAGGGGTTATAAGGGGCGTTTGCTCTGGCCGGTCAAGGGGGTTGTGACCAGCAAGTTCGGCCCACGGGGCAGTCGAATGCACGATGGTATAGATATTGGCGTCAAAGAGGGGACGCCGGTGCATGCGGCGGCTGCCGGTGAAGTGGTTTATGCCGATTCCCGACTCAGCGGTTATGGCAAGCTGGTCATTATCAGACACCGCAGCAATCTATTCACGGCCTATGCCCATAATCAGCGTATGCTGGTGCGCAAAGGCGACCATGTTCGGGCCGGCGATATCATTGCCCGGGTAGGGCATACGGGGCGAGCAACCGGCCCGCATCTGCATTTTGAGGTTCGGCAGGGCAGTACGCCGGTAAATCCGCTTGCCTATTTGCCGCGTTAAAAAGAGAATTGAAACCTATGCCGGTTCACATGAAACAAATAACGCGCCCCTGTAAAGGGTATGTTGATGGGGAATAGTCACAGCATGGAGCCGATGGCCATTTATATGCGTGAGATTTCCCGCTATGAATTGCTTAGCGCCGCACAGGAAATTGATCTGGCCAGACAGATTGCCGACGGGGATGATGAAGCCCGCCAGTACATGATCCAGGCGAATCTCCGGCTGGTCGTGAAAATATCACGCCGTTATCTGGGGCGTGGCGTGGCCTTGGCTGATTTGATTGAAGAGGGGAATCTGGGGCTGATGCGTGCGGTTGAAAAATTTGATGTTGCGCATGGCTGTCGTTTTTCCACCTATGCGACATGGTGGATTCGGCAATCAGTAGAGCGCGCGATTATGAATCAGTCGCGCACCATTCGCGTGCCGGTGCATATTGCCAAGGAATACAATGCTGTATTGACCCATGTGGCCAGACTGCGTGCGTCACTGGGACGTGAACCGTCGGAGCCTGAAGTGGCTGAGTCGATGAATATCCCGATTGAACGGGTGCAGACGCTATTGAAGGTGTCGCTGGGAACGGAAAGCGCCGATGACCTGTTGCACCATGACGGTGATTTCACCCTCTACGATATTACCGCTGATGAACAAGCAGCGGCGCCGAGTGAACGGATGGAAGGCAACCGGCGCAATGAGTTGCTGCAGCTGTGGATGCAACAGCTTACAGCCAAGGAACGCGATGTGGTGCGGCTGCGCTATGGTCTGGGTACGCGTGATGATGCATGGACGCTGGAAGCCATTGGCAATCAGATGGGCGTCACGCGAGAACGCATCCGGCAGATTCAGATGGGGGCGCTGAAAAAGTTGCGTAAAATGGTTGATCATGAAGATGTGAGCTTTGAGGAGATTTTTTGATGACAGACAATGTGATGATGGATAGTGGTCATTGGCAGGATTATATTCGTGATATTCCCGATTTTCCCAAGCCCGGCATCGTATTCAAGGATATCACGCCATTATTGGCCAATGGCAATGCCTTTTCTGCCGCCGTATCTGAACTGGCATGCCTGGTAGGCAACGATGTCGATGCCATTGTCGGCATTGAGTCGCGCGGGTTTATTTTTGGTGCGGCGCTGGCCCAGCAACTGGGGTTGGGCCTGATCACGGTGCGCAAGCCCGGCAAGCTGCCGGCTGATGTGCATCATGTGGAATATGAACTGGAATATGGCGTTGACAGACTGGAGATTCACCGCGATGCACTCAGCGCCGGTCACCGGGTGGTCATTGTCGATGATCTGTTGGCCACCGGCGGTACAGCGGCGGCAACGGTGGAACTGGTGAAAAAACTCGGAGCAGCAGTCGATGCCTGTCTGTTTGTGATCGAGTTGTCTTTTCTGAATGGCGCCAAAGCGCTTGGCGATGTGCCGGTGCACAGTCTGCTGCATGTTGATTGATGGGTGTATGATCGCTTTTGACTGCAATTCAACGTGCAGAATGCCAATGGAGTCGCTATGCTTCGAGCGCTCCGAAAAGCTGCGTTCGCCCTCGTAGCTCAGCTGGATAGAGCGGCCGCCTCCTAAGCGGCAGGCCACACGTTCGAATCGTGTCGAGGGCACCACTTTTGTATGCACCATTTGCGTAAAATTGTAATAACAGAGGTTAAACCATGGAAGAAACACTGAATCCTGCCGTACCTGTACTGATCGAAGATGAGATGAAACGCTCATATCTCGATTATGCCATGAGCGTGATTGTCGGACGCGCCTTGCCCGATGCCCGTGATGGTTTGAAACCGGTACACCGGCGTATTCTGTTCGCCATGCAGGATTTGGGTTGTACGCATGACAAGCCGTTCAAGAAGTCAGCCCGCGTGGTGGGCGATGTGATCGGTAAATATCACCCGCATGGCGACACGGCCGTCTATGATGCCATGGTGCGCATGGCGCAGCCCTGGAGCATGCGCCACCTGCTGGTTGACGGGCAGGGCAACTTCGGTTCGGTCGATGGCGATTCGCCGGCGGCCATGCGTTATACCGAAGCGCGCATGAGCCGGCTGGCTGGCGAACTGCTGGCTGATATCGATAAAAACACCGTTGATTTCGTACCCAACTATGATGAGTCGCTGAAAGAACCCAAAGTACTGCCGGCCAAATACCCCAATCTGCTGGTCAATGGTTCGCAGGGTATTGCGGTGGGCATGGCCACCAATATTCCACCGCATAACCTGGGTGAAGCCATTAACGCCTGCATTGCGCTGGTGGGTAATCCCGATATCGATGATGATGAGCTGATGCAGATTATGCCCGGCCCCGACTTCCCGACCGGCGGCTTTATTTATGGTCGCAAAGGCATGCAGCAGGCGTTTGTCAGTGGTCGTGGCTCGGTCACGATGCGGGCCAGGGCGATGGTGGAAATTCATCCGCGCACCAAACGCGAATCGCTGATTATCTCCGAGCTTCCGTATCAGGTGAATAAAGCCAACCTGATTGAAACTATCGCTCACATGGTGCGCGATAAAAAACTCGAAGGTATTTCCGACCTGCGCGACGAATCAGACCGTGATGGTATGCGCATCGCCATTGAACTGAAGAAGAATGAAATCCCGGAAGTTATATTAAACAATCTGTATAAACATACGCAGTTACAGTGTAATTTTGGTTGTAACATGCTCTCGCTGGTGGATGGCCAGCCGAAACTCTGCGGCGTGCGCGAATTGCTGCTACATTTTCTGGATCACCGTCGTCAGGTGGTCACGCGCCGTTGTCTGTTTGATCTGGCCAAGGCCGAAGCGCGCGCCCATATTCTCGAAGGTTTGTTGATTGCGCTGGATAATATTGATGAAGTGATCAAATTAATTCGCGCCAGCCAAACGCCGGCGGAAGCCAAAGCCGGCTTGATGGATCGCTTCGGTCTGTCCGACAAACAATCCCAGGCTATTCTGGATATGCGCCTGCATCGTTTGACCGGGCTCGAACGCGGCAAGATTCAGGCGGAATTCGATGAAATCCAGCAATTGATTTCGCACCTGAAAGCCATTCTGGCCGATGAAAAGCTGCTCATGGGTGTGATTGTCGAAGAGCTGGAAGCCGTACGCGATAAATATGCCGACCCGCGTCGCTCCGAGATCATGGACGAAACCGCTGAATTATCGGTCGAGGATCTGATTACCGAAGAGGATATGGTGGTCACCATTTCCAGCGAAGGCTATATCAAGCGTAACGCGACTTCGCTGTACCGCGCCCAGCGCCGGGGCGGCAAGGGTATGACAGCCATGACCACCAAGGATGAGGATTTTGTCACCCAGTTGATGGTGGCATCCACGCACGATTATCTGCTCTTCTTCTCGGATCGCGGGCGCGTATTCCGCAAGAAAGTCTATGAAGTGCCGCAAGCCGGTCGCGCAGCGCGCGGCAAGGCGCTGGTCAATCTGCTGCCGGTGGAAAAAGGCGAAAAGATTTCCGCCACGCTGGCCATACGCGAATTCGATGCCGGTCACTTCATCGTCATGGCAACGAAGAATGGCATCATCAAGAAAACCAAGCTGACCGAATATCAGAATATTCGCACCAATGGCATTATCGCCATCAAGATTGATGATGACGATGGTTTGATTGGCGTGGTGGTTTCCAATGGCGAGCAGGATATCATGCTCTGCGCCAGCAATGGCAAGGCGATTCGTTTCTCCGAATCCGATGTGCGCCCGATGGGTCGCAGCACGCGCGGCGTCACCGGCATGCGCATGGCCGCCGGTGAGCATCTGATCTCGATGACGCTGGTGTCGGATCGTGCCACCTTGCTGGCGGTATCGGAAAATGGATTCGGCAAACGTACCTCGGTAGCTGAATATAATGTTCAGAAACGCGGCGGGCAGGGCGTGTTCACGCTCAAGACCGGCGGTCGCAACGGCGCCATGATCGGTGCGCTGCTGGTGCTCGATGAAGATCAGGTGATGATGATGACCGATACCGGTCGTCTGGTGCGTATCAAGATGAATGGCGTGTCTGTGATTGGCCGTAACACGCAGGGCGTAACCCTGTTCGGCGTGAACGATAACGAACGGGTGATCGGCGCAGTGCGCGTAGCGGAAAAACAGGATGACGATGCGCCGGAAGAGGGTGCAGAAGCATCAAGCGAATCATCAGATGATTGATCGTCAGGCGTTTCGCCGTTCGTTTGATGCTATGGAAGTTGCACTGGCACGCCGAGGGGAAGCTGTGGTTGGCCCGGACAGCCCGTGGGGCAGGGCGCGCGCACTCGATGCCAGACAGCGCCAACTGAAAGTGGAATCCGAGGCATTGCAGGCTGAGCGCAACCGGGTATCCAAACTGATCGGTCAGAAAAAAGGGGCTGGCGAGGATGCCAGTGCAGAAATCGCGGCCATGGGTCAGGTGTCCCGCCAGGTGAAGGCACTGGAAGCACAGGCCAAGGAAGCCGAAGCTGAATTCACGGCGGTGTTGCTGGAGATTCCCAATCCCCTGCATGAATCCGTACCCGACGGCAGCAGTGAAGACGATAATGTCGAAATACGCCGTTGGGGGGAAGCGCGCACCGATACGGTGCCGCCGCACTGGGATATTGGCGCGGATCTGGGTATCCTCGATTTTGAAGCGGGCGCAACTCTGGCCGGTAGCCGATTTACTGTGCTCAAGGGTGCTGCGGCGCGTCTGGAGCGTGCCTTGATGCAGTTTATGCTGGATCTGCATGCCGATCAACATGGTTATGAAGAAGTATGGGTGCCGGCTATGGCCAACCGTAAAACCATGACCGGCACAGGCCAGTTGCCGAAATTCGCCGATGATCTGTATAAGCTGGAAGGTGACGATTTGTTTCTGATTCCGACCGCCGAAGTGCCAGTGACTAATCTCTATCAGGACAGGATTCTCGATGCCGAAGACTTGCCCAAACGTCACTGCGCCTATACGCCATGTTTCCGCCGTGAAGCGGGATCAGCGGGACGGGATGTGCGCGGCATGATTCGCCAACACCAGTTTGATAAAGTGGAACTGGTTCACCTGACCACGCCGGAGCGCGCACTGTCCGATTTGCAAACACTGACCGGCCATGCGGAAGCGGTGTTGCAGGCGCTGGGGCTGCCGTATCGTCTGATTGAATTATGTGGCGCCGATGTCGGCTTCTCGGCCCAGAAAACCTATGATCTGGAAGTATGGCTGCCGAGCCAGAACTGCTATCGCGAAATTTCGTCCTGCTCCTCCTTCGGTCAGTTCCAGGGCAGAAGGGCGGGTATCCGGTATCGTGCAGAGGGCGCTAAACCGCAGGCGGTGGCAACCCTGAACGGCTCCGGTCTGGCTATTGGCCGCACCCTGGTTGCGGTACTGGAAAACTATTGGCAGGTAGATGGATCTGTGATGATACCGGATGTGCTACAACCCTATATGGGCGGGATGCGCAGCATCGTTAACATGAAATAAACAACCCGCCTGCATGATTTTTTTCACTCCGTGGTACTGTTTCATGCCATGGGGTGGAAAAAATCCATGCGCGTTAAGCGGGCAAGCCTGAATAAGTTGCACCATATAAAAGCTTGGCTACAATCGTCTGCCTTCAAATTTGTACGACAGGATTCCCTTCATGATTTCTACAATTCGTAATAATCTGGCACCACGCCATCTGGGTCTGGCCGGGCTCTGTCTGTTAGCCTGGGTGTTTATAGCCCTGTTTCGCTATGATAATTACGGTATTGAAGAGGGGGCCGCGCTCGATTTGCTGCTGAACTGGTCCATTGTCCATCAGATTGCCAGCCCTGTCGCTTTTTTTGGCGTGCCCGACCTGCGCGCGATTCTGTTTATCCCACTCGATATGCACTGGGTGGGCAGCCTGGTGGCGGCCAAGGTATATACGATGTTCTTCATCTTCGGTACGGCATTGCTGTTGTACAACTGGGCTGAAGAACGACATGGCAGTGAAGCATCAATGATCGCCACATCGCTGTTGCTGATTGCCCCCATTACGCTCATGCAGACGAATGCTGTTGGCAGCGGCGTCTATCTATTATGGGCTTTTGTAATCGCGGCTATATTCGATCAGTTGATGCATGCCAGCGAACGCACGACATCAAGCTGGCTGTTTTTGCAGATGCTGGTGTGCGCCTTCGCCGTCAGTCTGCACCCGATGGGTTTGGCTTTGCCGCTGGTCGTGGTTTGGCGCTGGCTGCGTGAGCCGGTTGAACGTAAAAAAGCCCATCGCATGATTGTGTCTATCATCGCGGCAACGGCCATTATGTTACTACTGCGCTGGGGCTGGTACGGCATGGAATCGGCTGTCGCCAATCCACTCAATATACTGGCCGATGCGCTGCTCGGTTCGCCTTTGCTGCATGCTGCAAACAGCTGGGGTATGGGCTTGATTATTGCCGACCTGGGCATTGCCGCCATGATCGCAACGCTGCTGATTCAAAAACTGGATATTGATTCCACATCGCTGATGCTGATTGTAGCCAGTGCAATCGGCGCGTTGCACGCAGATCATGCCTGGGTGCTGATCTACTGGGCGACGACTGTTTATCTGGGCGTGCCTCTGCTGATTAAACTCAATGAACGTATTGGCTGGCGCGGTATGGTCGGGCAACGGGGACTGGTGCTGATCATCGTTATGGTCATTGTTGTGATGGTCACATCGACGGCCAAAACCAGTTATGCCACCCGCCATATGGAGCTGAAAAGTGAGACGGATCAGTTGATCGCTGTATTGCAGAAAGAAGCGGAACTGGCGCCTGAAGATCAGTTTATCGCTGCCAGCCAGTGGCCAGCCAGAACACTGCTGGTCACCCGTCGCGATGTATTGCCGCTGCCGCCGGCCAACCCGGACACCCGGGCGTTTGAGGCCAAAATCAAGGGCATTACCCATCTGGCCTTTAATCCGCAACAGAAAACCATGCATGATCTGGCCCGCAATATGGCGGCATTAAGCGATAAGTATAAGACTATCGCGCTGATGCCTGCCGGCGTGGTGGTCAAATTAAAACAACAGCTTGGTCATGCCGCTGATCACACTGCGCCCACAGCCGGGCAGTAATCGCGATTGTTTAATAACCCGGTGCTGAAGGCGTGCGTGATTACGCCGCCTTTTTGAGCTCGGGCATACCCAGCAGTTGAATAAGGTCGTCCGGCTTACTCAATACATCGGCCATCGTATAGGAATCCAGTACGTCCAGAAAAGCCTTGCGGGCTTGATACAGGGCATGCCTTAGTGCACAGGCTGGAGAAATAACGCATGTGTTTTCTTCATAATCAAAACATTCCAGTAAATTGAAATGCGGCTCTGTATGGCGGACAACCGCGCCGATATTAATTTGTTCCAGCGGAAACGCCAATACCATACCACCGGACTTGCCGCGTATGGTTCTAATCCAGCCGCTTGAAGACAGGTTGTGCACCACCTTGACCAGATGGTTGCGATTGATATCAAATGCATCCGAAATTTCAGTAATGGTACAGCGGCGTTCCGGGTTGAGCCCCAGAAACAGCAGTACGCGCAGGGAGTAATCAGTATATTGGGTCAGTTGCATAACGGGAAAGATATATTAAGTTGACAGCTTTTGTCCAGTGTCGTTAAGATGAGCCGCACATACTACAGGTATGAAAGACATTAGGAGGATGATATGAGTTCTGTATATGAGCAACTGGGTGGAGAGGCGGCAATCAATGCTGCTGTAGATGTGTTTTATCGTAAAGTACTGGCTGACAAATATGTGATACGCTTTTTTGAAGGCGTGGATATGGACAAACAGGCCGCCAAACAGCGTGCCTTCCTGACCATGGTTACCGGCGGCCCGAACAGTTATAGCGGCAAGGATATGCGTGAAGGGCATCGCCATTTGGTCAAAATGGGCCTGAATGATTCCCATTTCGAACATATTCTGTGCCATCTGCGTTCCACACTGGCGGAACTGGGTGTCGCCCAGGAGCTGATTGATACAGTAATCAGCGTGGCAGAATCCACCCGTGATGACGTACTCGACAGGTAAACGATATGCATTTAGAGACGTTTATTCCCGTATTTCTGTTTTTTACCGTATTCGGCCTGATTCTTCCGGTGCTGCTGTCCGGCGTAGCTGAAAAAGGGCGCGCTTCACCCGAAGAAGCTGCTCCGGCGCCGGTTGAAGAAAAGACATTATTTGAACAGCTCGGCGGTGATGCTGCTGTCAATGCTGCTGTTGATATCTTCTACCGCAGGGTGCTGGCTGATGCCTATGTGATTCGTTTCTTCGAAGGCGTGGACATGGACAAGCAGGCGGCCAAGCAAAAAGCCTTTCTGACCATGGCCTTTGGCGGCCCGCATAATTATACCGGTAAGGATATGCGTGAAGGGCATCGTCATCTGCTTAAAATGGGGCTGGATGACACCCATTTTGAGCATATTCTGATGCATTTGCGCGCTACATTGGCTGAACTGGCTGTGCCGGATAACCTGATTCAACAGGTGATTGCCATTGCCGATAGCACTCGTGATGACGTGCTTGATCGCTAGGTATTTCATCAGATAAACCGGAAGGGGGCGTATGCCCCCTTCCTTTTTTTTGTAAAACCCGGATTAACATAAAAACAAGACGTGGCTTGCATGGGGCTTTTGCACGCCATGCTATTGTTTCATCGCATGGGGTGGAAAACGTCCATGCGCGTTAACATGAAACAAACCATCCATGCACATTAGGGAGGAGTATTATGCCAACCATTCGATTTGAAGGTCAGGATTATTTTTGTAGCGGCGATGAAACCGTACTGGAGTCACTGGAGCGGCACGGGGTTATGCTACCCTCATCATGTAAGTCCGGCACGTGCCAAACCTGCCTTACGCGCGCGCTCAAAGGCACGCCGCCGCCTGCTGCTCAAGAGGGACTCAAGGACACACTGGCTGCCCAGAATTACTTTCTCGCCTGTATCTGCAAACCGGATGAAGATATGGAGATCGGGCTGGCATCCATTTCCCCCAAATATTCGTCCAGGCTGACTGCCAGGGATCAGATGAACGAATCAATTATTCGCTTACGCTTTGAAGTGCCTGACGGGTTTACTTATCGCGCCGGTCAGTTTATCAATCTGATTCGGCCATCCGATGAACTGACACGCAGTTATTCGCTGGCCAGTATTCCGTCAGACCCCTTTCTGGAACTGCATATTAAACGCGTACCGGAAGGCCGCATGACCTCCTGGCTGTTCGATGATGTGGCAGTAGGGGATACATTATCCTTCTTTGGCCCGTCCGGCGACTGCTTTTATCTGCCCGATGACCCGGAGCGCTCCCTGCTGCTGGTGGGCGCGGGTACCGGACTGGCGCCGCTGCATGGTATTTTGCGGGATGCGCTGGAGCAGGGGCATCGTGGCCCTATCCATCTGTTTCATGCCAGTCTGGCTACGCCCGGTCTGTATTTGATGGATACGTTGCGTGACATTGCGAATCGCTTTGAACAATTCGAATATACGCCATGTGTTTTGCATGGTGATGCTCCATCCGGTGGCTTGCAAGGTAATATTGCCGATATTCCGCTTCAGGTGTTAGGTTCATTCAATGCTTATCGCGCCTACCTGTGCGGCGATCCGGATATCGTCAATGCACTGCGTCAAAACGTGTTTCTGGGCGGCGCCTCGATGCAGGATATCCATTCAGACCCGTTTGCATTTGCCAACGCATGATCGCCGCTTCATAAATTAGCTTGCCAAGCATATTTGCCGACTATAAACTGGCCGCAGTCAATTTATGGGAGGTTTATGATGCATTTGGAGACATTTATTCCAGTATTTCTGTTCTTTGCGGTATTTGGTCTGATTATGCCGGTTCTTCTGTCCGGCGTAGCTGAAAAAGGGCGCAGTCACGGTTAAGAAATGCAGGGCACAATATAAAAAGGCTCGGACAGGCAACTGTTCGGGCCTTTTTTATTGCTGTATGCGAAGGCCATAGTATGATTACAGGTTGTCGATTCAGTATGAAACAGATCCATGCGCGTTACAGGGAAGGGGGCACGAAATGGCTTCAGATGCGAAGCAACATATAGCACATAATGGAGCCGATCAACGTGCCTTAAGAACCTTTGCATTATGGATGGGCTGGGCTATTTCTGCAGCCGCCGTGTTCGCCATGATGTCACGCAAGGCCAATGTGCTGGAATTCGTTCAGCATGACCAGACCCGAGTCACCTGGATGATTATCGGCATGTTTATACTGGGCGTGGCCGTCAGCCTGATTCAGGCCATGAAGCTGACGGCAGAATGGTTTCGCGCCTATCGAATTGCCGCAATCGTAGAGCATAAGGGGCTGGCTGGCTTGCGCCAGCGCGGCGGGAGCCATGTCGTCGATCATTTTGTTGATGCGCTGCATTTGATTGTAGATCGCAACGGACGCGCCGATGTCGATGCGCTGATTGATGTCGAGTTTTCCGCCCAGCATCGGGTCAGCCAGTTTGTCAGCCTGCTGGGTAACCTGATGATTACGCTGGGGCTGATCGGCACTGTACTCGGCATGACAATTACCATGAATGGATTAAACGGCGCCTTAGGTTCGCTCGGCACCAATGATACGATGCTGGTGGAGGGCTTGCGCAGCGCCATGAATGGCATGGGCGTATCCTTTTATACCACCCTGATTGGTTCTGTGCTGGGCGGGGTATTGCTGCGGGTGTTTTCCTGGATTACCGACGCCTCGATCAACGGCTTGCAGGACTTGATGCTGAGAACCTGCATTGTGCATGCATCGGCTGATCTGGAGCCCAGTGATGATCGCGATTTTCGCGTTCTGGATTCCAGCGTCCAACAACTTCAGCAGCGCGTGGAGCTGCTGAACCTGGCTCTAAAGGCCAGTCGCGAGGAAATGGGGCACATGCGCAAGGAAGCAGGGATGATGCACGCCGAGATCGGTCAACTGGCAGAGGATGACCCGATCCGGAAACTGGCTGCCGGCCATGCCCGTTATGCGCTCGGCATTCGCCCCGGCCTGCTGTCTCGTATATTCCGTCGCAAGGATTGATCGGTGCGCAGTCGCCGCCAGACGCAGCAGGATAGCAGTTTCTACGAGATATTCTCCGATATGGCGCTGTTGATGCTGGCCGCATTTATTTTTCTGTTTGCGTTGATTTTAATTAATGCACAGTTGCAGGGTAGTCGAAGTGACCCGGCTAGAGAGAGGGAAATGGCCTCACTGCAGGAGCAGCTGGCAGGCACAGAGCATAAAAATCTCAAGCTGCAACAAGAAATCAATAATCTGGCCAGTGTGGATGCGCAGCAACAACTGAATAACCTGCAGGCGTTGATGGATGGTCAGAATGTGCAACAGCAGGTGGAGAAAGTCATGCTCAGCGCACAAATAGCAACGGGCAAGGGAAAGAAAGATTTTGATTTATTCATCAAGGGCTTGCGCAACCTGCCGGGCAGGGATTTACATATCGTTGTAGATGCCACCGGCTCCATGCATGGCGTAACCTCTTTCCTGATTCCGGTATTGCGCCTGATTGCCATTCGTTCAGGCAAGCATTTATCGGCGCTGACCTGGTATGCCAATCGTAAAGAGGGTACTTATACAGGCAGCATGGCTGAGATGTTTGACCAGTTGATGGCAGATGCCCCGTTTGTCGGCATGGACGAAACCATCGGCCATGCATTTCACCATATGGTTGTTGCATCTCCGGTGCCCGGTGCATATTTACTGATTGGTGATGAGCCTCCGACAGACAGAGTGCTGTATCACGAAATACCGGCACCGGTATTTACGCTGCCATTGGGCACCAGCACCGGTAGTACAAAATATGCATTCCAGAAAATGGCGGATGAAACAGGCGGGCGTATGCTGGAACTGAACTTTCAGTAATCAGCAGCTCAAGTCTGCCATAGCTTTGGAAATAACTGATAAATCAGCGATACTGCATCGGATGCAAATATAGCAAAGAACAGAACCGGTATAACAATAATGATTGCAGCAACACCGGGTTTGACATGGCAGCGACTGATCAATGCAACCCATATCAGGTAGATAGTCCACAAACAGGACAATAGACCGAGTATAGGCACAGTAGCCAGCATCAGCGGCACGCAGGCATAGATAGAGATCTGAAAGGCATTGGGCGTGCCCAGTTTGGCTTTGCCGAATGATTTTACCGCCCATGACAAGTATGAGGCCCAGAATTTAATACCGATCAGACTTAGAGCATAACTGACCGGTAGCATGAACAGCAGAGTGAAGCCATGGAACGGTACGCCGATAAAGGATGCAACAAACACAATTATTGTAGCCAGAAAAATTGAATTGGCATAAAAGGCTGCAGGCGGCAGTTCCGAGAAAAACGCTTTCGGCGTGCTCAATACATTACGTATAGAGAGTACGAGAGTCTGCATCGGTCTGTTTTTATCAAAATACTGCATTGCTGGCCTCCATGGATATGAAACACATAACGCGGCTTGCATGGGTCGTTCCATCCTGTGGTACTGTTTCATGCCACAGGGGGCGATCCATGCGCGTTAAGGTGGCGCAGACTTGCCCTGACTGACAGAAGTTGCAAGCGGCTTGTTATGGCTGCGTTGCAGCCCGCATGAGTTGCAGTCGTTTTTGCTTCACATACAGTTGCAAACATCTGAAAAGGGGCGTCGCTGCGATATACGGGCTGCCTGTATAGATGTCGCATAATGGATATTATGTAAAGTTAAGGAGATTATATTGCCGAATAGGATTACGAATAAAGATAATTATTACGAAAAGTTATATTCCTTAATGAATGTATTGCGTAAAGAATGCCCGTGGGATCGTGAGCAAACAATTTCATCGCTGCGTCAGTACACGCTGGAAGAAGTTCACGAAGTTATCGAAGCCATTGATCTGGCTGAAGCCGATGGTGACTGGCAGCCGTTAAAAGCTGAACTGGGCGATTTGCTGATTCAGGTGCTGTTCTATTCATGTATCGCTGAGGAGTCCGGTCAGTTCAATCTGGCCGATGTGATTGATGCATTGATAGAAAAAATGATTTATCGCCACCCTCATGTATTTGATAAGCAACAGACAGATAACCTGGATGAACAATGGAACCGGCTCAAAGAGGCGGAACACGCGGATAGAAAAAGTCTGATGGATGGCATCCCGCCCCTGCCGGCCTTAAAGTATGCACAGAAACAGCAGCAACGCGCCGCCCGGGTTGGTTTTGACTGGAATGATGCATGCACAGTTATTGATAAAATGCATGAAGAACTGGCTGAATTCGAATATGAGGTGTTAAACCACTCCGCTACCGACCGACTGGAGGATGAATTCGGCGATATATTGTTTACACTCGCCAATTTGGCTAGAAAAATGGATTTGGATGCAGAGCTGTGCCTGATGCGCACCAATCGAAAATTCGCATCTCGCTTCAGGTGTATGGAAAAATTGGCAAAAGACTCGGAACATGCGCTGGCTGATATGAATATCGATGCGCTGGAACGGCTGTATAGCAAAGCCAAGGAACAGGAAAAATCAGGAGACAAGCATGGATGAAAAGACAGACCATATGGCAGGTCAGCAACAGGAATTGCAAATACAGGTTGCTCCCGAGGTACAGGGCGGGCGTTATGCCAATCAAATGATTGTGACTCATACGCAGGAGGAGTTCATCCTGGATTTTATTCTGGCCTCCCATCCGGTTGCAGTGCTCAATTCACGCGTACTGGTCAGCCCCTCTCATGCCAAGCGTATTATTTCTGTTTTGCAGGATAATATTGCACGTTATGAAGGCGCTTTTGGCGAGATTAAGGGTATAACGCCATCCGGCAAGCCGGATCATATTGTTGCCAATTGATGGGCAGGCCCCTCTTGCCGGACTGTTTCAGGGCTGAAACGCTGTAAATTTGGCTATTTACCCATCCCTGTTCAGATAAACCTTTACCACAGCAGTGCATCCGTAATACTTTGTGCACGATGCAGTGGACGATTTCAAATCAACTTACCATGGGCAGGGTGCTGGTTATCCCCGTTTTCATGGCGGTATTTTTTTTACCCGGTGATTTGGGGCACTGGTTATCCGGCATCCTGTTTATTATAGCAGCGCTTACTGACTGGCTGGACGGCTATCTGGCCCGTTCGCGGGGTGAAGTAACGCCATTCGGACGTTTCCTTGATCCGGTTGCCGATAAACTGCTGGTTGCATCTGCGCTGGTATTGCTGGTTTCCGCCAATATGGCCCCTGCTCTGCTGGCTGTGGTTATCATTGGGCGCGAAATTACCATTGGCGCACTACGCGAATGGCTGGCGCAACGCTCTACTGTCGTGCATGTCTCCCAGATTGCCAAGTGGAAGACTGCCATTCAACTGATCGCCATCTCCACCCTGCTGCTGCATGTTAATATGTTTGGCGTTTCCCTGCATGATGTTGGACTAGTACTATTGTGGGTAGCCGCTGCTCTGACGCTCTGGTCCGGATATGAATATATACGCGATGCCTGGCCTGAGCTGATGGATGACATGGAGAGCTAAGCGTACTCTGAAAAACGGCGTCATTATCTTTTGATTGACGGAGCCGAAGCGTTCGCTAATCTTCGCCGCGTTCCAACGGTCCCCATCGTCTAGTCGGCCTAGGACACCGCCCTTTCACGGCGGCAACACCGG
>CAZXAI010000007.1:0-19179 GCA_964638265.1 uncultured Zetaproteobacteria bacterium | reverse complement strand
TTGCTCTGGCTCGTTCCCCACTATCGCGCCAATCAGAGCAACACCCGTTGCTCTGATTGGCTTGCTTCAGTAGCGTGCCGGGTTCTTAAAAACGGCGGGGGTTGAACTGACCGCGCTGCCGATTCTTGAAACTGGGGTTTATCATGCTCGAATCCATGCGTAATCAGGCGCAATCATGGCTGGCCAAAGTGCTGCTAACCGGCATCGCACTGTCATTTGTCTTATGGGGTGTTGGTGATTATTTCTCCGATAACGGGGCAACCACGGTTGCTTCGATCAATGGCAAGCCCATCAGTGGCCCGGAATTTTATCAGGCTTACGAGCGCCAGTTGAATGCCTACCGCGCCATGCTCGGCAAACAGTTTTCCAAGGAACTGGTCAATTCACTGCATGTCAAAGAGAACACCCTGCAAACCATCATCAACCGCCGCATTATGCTGGATGTAGCGCAGCAGCTGGGCATGGTTGCGCCGGCAGCCGTACTCCTGTCCACGGTGGAAAATAACCCCTCATTCCAGTCTGCCGGCGTCTTTGACCCCAAACGTTACCAGGTTCTGACCCGTAATATGGGTTTTGGATCGGAGCAGGATTACGAGAATGATTTGCGCTTGAATATTATGGTCGATGCGCTTCACAAGGCGATTGCCGGATCGGCACAGGTCAGCGAATCCGAAATCCGGGAGCGCTTTAACCATGATTATGAACAACGCGTGATGGCGGCGATCATTGTCGATCCGGCCACGCAGATGGATAAAATCACCATCACGGATGCGCAGGCCAAAGCCTGGTATGAATCGCATAAGCAGGATTATCAGTCGCCGCTCAAAATCAAGGTCAATGCTGTGGAAATCAGCGCCATGGCGCTGGCTCAGGACATGAGCGTCGATGAATCTGAAATCAAGGCTGCGTATAACAGTCGCAAGGCTGAATTTTCAGTGCCGGAACAGCGCCGGGCCCGCCATATTCTGATCAAGGTAGCCAAGACGTCATCGGAAGGCGCCTATAAAGCCGCGCGCAAGAAACTCGAAGCCGTACAGGCGCGACTCAAGGCCGGAGAAGATTTCGCCAAACTGGCGAAAGAAGTATCGGAAGATACTGCCACCGCCAGCAAAGGCGGTGAACTGGGCTGGTTCAAGGCCGGCGTCATATCGCCGCAGTTGGATGAGGTTGTATTTGCCATGGATAAAGGCGATGTCAGCGATATTGTCGAGACCCAGTCCGGCTTTCACCTGATTCAACTGGAAGATATACGCCCCGCCCATCAGCAGACATACGCTGAGGTGAAAGATAAAATCAAGAATGAGTTAATACAGACCCGCGCCAATGATGAAGCCTATCAGCTATCCCAGGATCTCGATGATGCGCTCGGCATGGAAGATTCATTCAAAGCAGCCGCAGCTTCGCTGAATTTGAAAGTATTCAGCTCCGACCTGGTCAGCATGGACGAGGCGGCAGTCACGCCGTTATTGACCGACCCTGAAATTCGCGCCAAGGCCTTCGCCACATTACCGGGTCAGCCGGTAGAAATCGTTGAAGTCAGTGATGGCCGTTTTATTGCGTTTGAAGTCGTGGAGCGCCAGAAGCCGGCTGTCCTGCCGTACAAACAGGTGCTCAGAAAAGTGAAAGTGGACGCCAAGCTGGAGGCGGCCAATACCAGAGCGCGTGAACTGGCCGACAAAATCCGTGCCAGCAAGGGCAAGACACTGGATGAGCTGGCGCAGCAATACGGCCAGGCCAAATATATTTCCAAACCCGTGCGCAGCAATGGCGTTGGCGATCGCTCGGTATGGTTGACCAGAGCGCTGCTGGACAAGGCATTTATGACAGCCAGCGGCAACTGGCTGAATCAGTCGATGCAGGTCGCACAGGGTTATGCCGCTGTTCGCATTATGAAAACGATAGCGCCGTCCAAAGATGAATATGCCCGGCAAAAGGCCGCTATCGCCAGGCAGGTGGAAAAAGCCAAGGGTGCGGTGCGCTTTGCCCGCTGGATGGCGTCGGTGCGCGAGGGTTACGAGATTGTCACCAATGCCAAGGAACTCGAACGGTTCTAACCAGAACTATTCATAAATGCTGCCGGCAGATATTGTACAATCGTGTTGATCAATTCAGGTTGAGCCGGAGCGGACAGCGGCAATAACCACAGCGGCCTGTCTGCTGGCCATTGCGGCGTGAGCTTTACGGCATCTTTGGCCGTAACTGCAATATGTGCGTGCAGGCTCAATAGATCGCCGACATCGTGATCGCTGAACCGGTGGTGATCCGGATAGGATTTTCTGCCGGCCAGCGTCAAGCCGGTAGCCGTCAAGTCATCGAAGAAGCGCTCGGGACGAGCAATCGAGGTGACCGCAAAAACAGTGTGCGGCAGCTGCGCGCACAGCCCCATCGCATCCACGAGTTCTGCCGGCGCCCGTACCCAGTGCCATTCTGTTGCTGCACTCAGCGGACGGCATACATCCAACGCCGCCTGACTGCCGGTACGCACAATCATATCGGCGCGTTGCAGCGCAGCCAGCGGCTCCCGCAACGGCCCGGCCGGAATCTGATGACCATTACCCACCCCTTCCGCCGGCACCAGCACAATATCCATACAGCGCCCCAAATGGCGGTACTGGAAACCATCATCCAGCATGATGATATCACCCATCCCGCTGGCCAGCTGACTGCCGGCAATACGATCAGCCGCCGCAATGACCGGGCAACCGGACTGCTCGGCCAGCATCTTTGCTTCATCGCCCACGCTTGTGACATCGGCATCCGGCCCGACTACAACCGGCAATGCAGCATGACCGCCATCGCCCCGGCACAGAATCACCGGCGCATAGCCACGGTTTTTCAGGGCCTCGGCCAGCCACAGTACAAACGGCGTTTTACCGCTACCGCCAGCGCTAATATTACCCACTGAAATCATGGGCAAGGGGGGCGCTGTAACCCGTTTGGCGCGGCGTTGCAAATGCATGCGACTGATGGCGGCATAGAATGGCTCCATACAGCGCAGCAACAAGGGCGGCGTGGCTTTGCGCCACCAAATCTGCTCCACCCGGCTATGCAGAGCGGCCATAACCTTCACCTGTGTCCGGCAACCACGGTTTAATAGCGCTCAGCATACGATCCAGCACATGCGCCCTGTCCTGAATAAACAGCGAGGCATTGGCATGCAAGGATGTCAGTTCATCCGGATGCTCAATCAGGCGCGTCACAAGCGCTTCCAGTTCATCCTCATCACGGCTGATAATGGCTGCTTCAGCCTGCTGCATGGCTGACATAATCTCGCGAAAATTCTGCACATAGGGGCCGGTCACCACGCCGCGCCCGCAAATGGCGGCTTCCAGCGGGTTATGACCGCCAATATCGACCAGACTGCCGGCGATAATCACTATATCGGCAATGGCGTATAAACCGGCCAGCTGGCCCATCGCATCCACCAGCACGATATCATGATCCAGACCGATGCCATCATGGGGCTGCAGTTGCGACCAGCGCGACAGTTTGTGGCCGCGCTGTTCAACCATGGCGACGACCTGATCGAATCGTTCCGGATGCCGGGGCACGATCAGCATCAGCAGTTCAGGACAGGCCGCCTGCCAGGCCGGAAACATATTCAATATACGTTCATCCTCACCGCTATGGGTGCTGGCCACCAGCAGGATCGGTCGGGTTTCGTTGCTATCGAGCGTGCTACGCAGGGCGCTGCAATCGACCGATGGTCTATCGACGGCATATTTGAGGTTGCCGGTAACCTGAATTTTGTCAGCAGCCACCCCCATGCTGATCAGACGATCAGCATCTGTGTGACTTTGCGGCAGAAACAGCCTGACCGGTGCCAGCCAGCGCTGCCACAATACGCGCGTAGCCTGATAACGCGGAAATGACCGATCCGAAATGCGCGTGTTGATACCGATCACCGGAATGCCCTGCTGTTTGCAGGCTGTCAGCATGCCGGGCCAGAATTCAGTTTCAGCCAGCAGCAACAGGGATGGCTCCAGCGCACGTATCATGCGCGACATGGCCAACGGGATATCCCAGGGCAGAAAAGACTGCGCAATACGATCCCCGAGCAAGCGTCTGGCATGGGCAAAGCCGGTGGCGGTCACCACCGTCAAATGTACGTTATGCCCCAAACCCAGCAGGGCGCGAATCAGCGGCGCCACCGAACCGACTTCGCCGACCGAACAGGCATGCACCCAGATGCATCCGGGCTGCGCCTGCGGCAGATCTATCGTCAAGTGCTGGCGCCATTTACCGTACTGGCTGTGGCCGGATTCTCGCATTGGCGTATTCGAACAGGAAGCCGGAAGATGCGCTAGTCCGAACTAAGAACCAGCCGCTTCGCGCACTGGAAAAACGATTCTGGCATTGGATTTGCTTTAACCTTGCCATGCGGCTTATGCCTTCCACATCCTTCAGCCGCAGCTGCCGGGAGCGTTTCACCGTTGATTGAATCATTCACCACTCTATTGCTGGCGCTGATCATGGTGTTTCTGGCTGCCGAAGTGTTTACCAACGCCCTGGAGCACCTGGGCGAACGCATGGGCGTATCAGAAGGGGTGACCGGCTCCATTTTTGCAGCAGTGGGCACGGCAATGCCGGAAACTATTGTACCCATGGTCGCCATCATGGCCGGCGGCGCAGCACAATCGGTCAATTATGAGGTGGGGCTGGGGGCAATTCTTGGCGCACCATTCATGCTGGCGACGCTGACCCTGAGTCTGATGGCCTGTTTTGCCGGATGCAAACGCGGCTGGCACAGCCCCTTCACACCGGAGCCTTCCGGGCTGGAACGCGATATTGGCACATTCCTGCTCGCGTTCGCGCTGGTCATCCTGGCCGCACTGCTGCCGCCAGCATGGACGGAGGCAAAAACCTTTATAGCGCTGGCGCTATTTCTAACCTACTTCATGTATCTGTTGCGCACCATCCAGGCCAGCAAAGCCCTGGTCGAAGAAGGTCATGGCACAGAGGCGGATCATGGACTGTATATTGCCCGCCTGCTGGGTCATAGCACGCCAGTAACCGTGTTACAGTTATTCATCGGCATGGCGCTGCTGGTCATCGGAGCCAAGGTCTTTGTACACGGCGTGGAGATGGTCAGCCAGATATTCGGCGTATCGGCGCTGGTGGTATCATTGCTGATTGCCCCGATTGCAACCGAATTACCGGAGAAGGTGAACTCCATTTTGTGGATCAGGCGTGGCCGCGATACACTGGCCTTTGGCAATATTACCGGCGCGATGGTTTTTCAAGGCACCATCATTCCAGCCGCCGGCATGCTGCTGATGCCCTGGAATTTAAGTGACTGGCATGCTGCGGCTGCTGTAGTATTGGCATTACTGGGCAGTGCTACGCTGTTTGTTCTGCATAAAACAGGACGCCTGAAACCGGCATACCTGAGCCTGAATATGGTATTTTATAGCGCTTTTATTGGCTTTATCGCATTTGCCTGAAACGCTAACCTGGGCACTGGCCTTATTGTTGCTGTGCCATTAGCAATCACGAGGGCTATGACGTAACGCGCATTGTTTATTTTATATTACACGGACTACAAGGAACACTGACCTATGATTATTACCGTTTTATCTATTGCAGCCATTTTATACCTTGCCCTGCAACTGGAAGACAAGCTCAAAATCCCGTCCCCGGTGGGATTAATTGCCTTGTCATTCGCATTTCATGCGATATTTGGCGCGGCCTTTATGCTGACCGGCGATGCTGAACATTTTGCCAAACTGGTAATTCTGCTCTTACCTGTGCTGCTGATCGCCGATTCGCTGGAGTTGAAAGTTGCGGATTTGAAGGAGCATGGCCTGAGCCTGTTCTATCTGGCCATTGTAGCCGTGGCCCTGTCCGTGATCGTTGCGCTGCTGGTCGGCAATACATTGTTCAGCCAATATAACCTCTCAGCCCCTGCTATTATTGTGCTGTTTTCCATGGTGCTGGCGACTGATCCGGTGTCCGTGATCAGTATCTTTTCCAATTTCGAGTTGCCGCACCGCTTAAAGATCCTGTGCGAGGGTGAAAGCCTGTTCAATGATGCGACAGCGCTGATCGTATTCGTATTTATTGGTTTGTATTCACTCGAAGGCGGCGAGATTAGCGTGAGCTATATCAGTGAAACCAGCATCATTGTCGTACTGGGTTCGGCGCTGCTGGGCGTGGTGATTGGTTATATCGGCCTGCTCGGCATGAAGAGCACCGAGAATCGCATTGCAGAGCTATTGGTACTGATTCTGACCGGTTATGGCGCCTTTGAACTGGCCGAGCATTTCTATGCGCTGCTGAATCTGCTGGGCGGTCATTCGCACATCCATTTATCCGGCATCCTGAGTTGTATCTTTGCGACCGTGACCGTGCACCATATTATGAGCAAAGAAGTAGCCGAAGACGACCTGCGTATCGAACATGAAGAAGATGAGATACAGCGCGAGTCCTCGCTGGTGCCCAGTTCACGCAATCTGATTCAGCATGCCCTGGACAAAATCAAGGCCACAGTGGAGGAGCGCGACCGTCACATGCGTACCCGGGAAGATATCGGTTTGCTGGCCATCGTAGCCAATACCATGCTGTTTGTGGCCATGGCTGAAATCATCAATCTGGATTTGTTATGGCATTACAAGACAGAAATTCTGGTGATGTTCCTGGCCACCACCGTCATTCGCGCGGCCATGATGGCCAAGTTTGCCATTTTGACCAATCAGACCAGTAAAATGACCAATGTAAATTTCCGCTGGTGGGGCGTGCTGACGTTTGCCGGCATCAAGGGCGGCCTGTCGGTGGTCATGCTGATGATGATTCCTGCTACATTTGAACACCTGGAGATGTTCAAAGCGATTGTGATCGGCGTGATTATGCTTTCAACATTTATTTATTCATTTATTCTGATTGCCCTGATTAGCGCCAATAAAGAAATTTTTGCCAGAGAATTGAAAGAAGAAGGTGGATCGCACTAATTCGCATGAGCAGAGCAGCTGCAGCAGCTTGGGCGTAGCCGCCAGCAACACCGACATGAAAAAAATCGTTGCTACTGTAGATAAGGCCGCATATCCCATGATGGATATGACCAGTCCCAACATCGCCCACGGGCTGATTAACAGCGCCAACAGGGACACCCCCATGCAGTCATTTTTCAGGGGGGAGTCAGCATCAATAATAGATTCTTCCAGTTTCAGATATGCAGGCATGTCATATTCTCCTGATCCATACTCATGTGGTTATGGGGTCGAGCAATACCTGTGCCATTCAGCTATCGCCCCGTCACAGGCAACAGTATGGCGCGCTCCAGTCACACAGCAGTGGCATAGATCACCAAGTGGAGATTCAGGCAGCGAAGCTACAGACGATGCGCCTCGAACCAGTTATCGCCAACACCGATATCCACCACCAGCGGCACATTCAGCGTAGCGGCATGCTCCATGGTGTCCCGCATAAGCGTCGCAACCAGCTGCGCTTGCGCTGCCGGCGCTTCAACAACCAGCTCGTCATGCACTTGCAGGATAATGGATGCTTCCGGCGCTTCTGCCTTTAAACGCCGGTGCAGGCGAATCATGGCGATTTTAATAATATCGGCAGCCGATCCCTGCAGTGGCGCATTAATCGCCGTGCGCTCGGCATAGGCGCGACGCATGCCATTCGAACTGTCGATTTCCGGCACATACACACGATGCCCGAGCAGGGTTTCGACAAATTTATCCGCCCGCGCCTGCTCCAGCGTAGCATCCATAAATCCGCGTACGGATGGATAGCGGGCGAAATAGGCTTCGATAAAATCCCTGGCCTCGCCGCGCGACACGCCCAGCTGTTTGGCCAGCCCGAATGCGCTCATGCCGTATAAAATGCCGAAATTGACAATCTTGGCGCGCCGCCGCATTTCTCCGGTCACGTCGGCCAAATCGATATCATTGACGGCTGCTGCCGTGGCAGCATGAATATCCGCGCCATCGGCAAAGGCCCGGGACAGTACGGCATCACCGGAAAAGTGCGCCATCAATCGCAATTCGATCTGGGAATAATCAGCGGCAATCAGCACATGGCCCGGCTCGGCGGTGAATGCCTTGCGGATTTCACGCCCCTCGCTGCTGCGAATCGGAATATTCTGCAAGTTCGGGTCGGAAGACGATAAGCGGCCGGTGGTGGTGATAGCTTGGTTGAACGAGGTATGCACGCGCCGGGTGTGCGGGTGAATCAGTTTCGGCAGCGCATCGGTATAGGTGGATTTCAGCTTGGCCAGCTGGCGCACTTGCAGAATCAGACGCGGCACCTCATGTTCATCGGCCAGTTTTTCCAGCACTTCCTGTCCGGTGGCCCATTGCCCCGATTTGGTTTTCTTGCCGCCGGGAATTGCCAGCCGTTCAAACAGCAGCTCGCCGAGCTGCTTGGGAGAACGGATATTGAATGTTTCGCCTGCAGCGGCATGGATTTGAGACTCCAGTTCGAGAATGCGCTCACCGAAGCGGGCCGAGAGCGCATCCAGCTTGGCGGCATCGAGATGCGCCCCCTTCCATTCCATATCCGCCAGCACAAAGGACAACGGCAGCTCGATTTCGTCGTGGCGCCGGAGGCGGTTCTCAGCCTGTAATTTGTCACGCAGCACATGCGTCAACCGGAGTGCCACCTCAGCATCTTCAGATGCATAGGGCAGCGCTGTTTCCAGCGGCACCAAGTCAAAACAAATCTGTTTGGCTCCCTTGCCGGCCACGGATTCAAAGCTGATACAGTGGTAGTTCAGGTAATCTTCAGCCACGCTGTCCATTTTAGGCGGGTATTTGGCAGGATACAGGCAATAGGCCAGCAGCATGGAATCGGCGCTAATGCCGCCCAGTGCTATGCCGGCCCGCCGCAATACCTGTGCGTCATATTTCAGATTATGGCCGCATTTGGCTGTATGATGATCTTCCAGCACCGGACGCAATGCATCCAGCACCTGTTGCAGTGGCAATTGTTTGGGCGCAGGCGTCAGCAAATCAGCGGCGCGATGACCGACCGGCACATAAAATCCCTGGCCGGGGCGCACGCAGAACGACAGGCCGACGATATCGGCATCGTGACTGTGCAACGAGGTGGTTTCCGTATCCAGCGCCATCAGGTCAGCCTGAGTCAGCTCAGCCAGCAGGGCCTGCAATGATGCATCATCATCGACCAGTATATCCGTACGCGGCATTGCCGCCTCCGGTTCCTGCGCCTGGCTGCCATGTGTCTGTTCAGGCGTCCCTGTGGGCGCTTCCGTATCATCGAATTCGGCGATCAGGCGGCGAAACTCCAGCCGGGTAAACAGCTCGAACAGTTTTGCACGATCCGGCTCTTGCACAGCCAGATCATCGAGTGCCACACCCACATCCACCTGATCATCCAGCGCCACCAGCCGATAGGAGAGGCGGGCATCCTCAGCGAACGCCATCAGGTTTTCACGCCGTTTGGTTTGCTTTACTTCCGCAGCGCGCGCGAGCACCCCTTCGAGATCACCGTATTCATCCAGCAGCAGCACCGCTGTTTTCGGGCCGATACCGGGTACGCCGGGAATATTGTCTGCCGAGTCTCCAGCCAGCGCCAGCAGATCCTGAATGCGATCCGGGCCGACCCCCCACTTCTCCCGCACTTCATCGGCGCCATAGTCTTTTTTGCGCATGGTATCGAGCATCCACACCTGATCGCTGACCAGTTGCATTAAATCCTTGTCGGTGGACACAATGGTGACATCCCAGCCGCGCGCCTCGGCCTGTTTGGCCAGTGTGGCGATCACATCATCGGCTTCATAATTGTCAATGCAGATGCGATTGAGCCGGAATGCATCGGTGATATCAAATACGGTGGGCCACTGCGCAGCCAGATCCTCCGGCATGGGCGGTCGATGCGCCTTATAGTCGGCGTACATGGCATTGCGAAACGTGCCGCCCTTCGGGTCGAACGCGACGGCCACATGGGTCGGACTCAAATCCTTGAGGATACTGCGCAACATCTGCACATAACCGAAAACAGCATTGGTCGGTTCACCCCTGGAATTGGCGAGGTTGTGTCTGACCGCATGAAATGCGCGGAAAACGTAGTTGGGTCCGTCAATAAGAACTAAATGGGGCATGAGCGCAGCCTGACGTACAAATACTTGCGGTCAATTCGTTGTGACATGCGTGTTTGGCGCATACAGCCCGAGCTGTACCTGCCAGAAAAAAAACAGGCCAGCTATAACGCTGACCTGTTTGAAAGCAGAGGAATAAATGCCCGGGTCAGGCTGTTTGTGTCTGAGCGCCAGTATCTTCAGCAGCTGCTGCTTCAGCCTGCAGTTCTTCAATCCGATAACTGGATGGATCCGCCAGCAATGCAGTCACCAGTTTATGATTCATATCATGGCCGGTCAGTTCGCCTTCAAAGGCGCCGACGATGGGGTAACCGGATAGCGACAGGTCGCCCAGCGTATCGAGGATTTTGTGGCGTACGCACTCATCTTCATAACGCAGACCGCCTTCATTCACGACGCGGTGGGAATCCAGCACAATGGCATTTTCCAGCGATCCGCCCAGCGCCAGACCGGCTTTCTGCAGCGCTTCAACTTCATGCAGGAAACCGAAGGTGCGGGCCCGTGAAATTTCACGCGTATAAGCCTGGCGGGAGAAATCCACCGACACCTTGCGCTGACGCAATAATGGATGATCATAATCCAGCAAGTAAGAAATTTTGAATCCGGCCGCCGGATATAAGGCGCAGCGTTTGTCGCCCTCTTCAATGGCAACCCGCTTGAGAATACGCAGCACTTTTTTAGGCACAGACTGCTCGCGAATACCGGCACATTGAATCAGAAATACGAACGGGGCAGAGGAACCATCCATAATCGGCACTTCAGCACCGCTGACTTCAATACGGGCATTATCCACCCCCAGCCCGGCCAGGGCAGAAAGCAAATGCTCAACCGTTGAAATATGTGCATTGCCTGTACCGATAGTCGTACACAAACGCGTATCAGTAACATGATCCGCTCTGGCCGGAAACGCCACGCCCAGATCGGAACGAACAAACGTAATGCCTGTGTTCTCTTTGGCCGGATGCAAAACCAATTCGATTTTGCGGCCTGAATGCAATCCGATTCCGCTACAGCGTATCGAATGATCCAGCGTTCTCTGTGCAATCATGCATGCCTCCTTCAAATGCCTGGCTTTCGTACGGTTAACGCGCATGGATCTTTTCCACCCCATGCGATGAAACAATAGCATGGCGCGCAACAGTTCCATGCAGGCCGCGTTATTTGTTTCATGTTAACATAAAACAAGGACACAAGGCTGCCATAAAAAAACCATAAAAACAAAATGCCATGCTGCGCTCAGGCCACACGCCTCTCCGCAATCAAAAAGGGCCCTGCAGATGCAGGGCCCTTGAAGTCAAAACAGGCGGTTCCAAGCAAGCGCTCAAAGCAATCCAGCTTACGCTTCTGCCGCCTCTGTGTCTGCCGTAGCAATATCATCAATCAGTTCGATAACGGCCATCGGTGCAGCATCGCCAGCACGGAAGCCGGTCTTGATGATGCGCGTATAGCCACCGGCGCGATCAGAACATGCGCTGGCTACATCGCCGAACAGACGATCTACAATCGGACGATAACGCAGCTTGGCCAGCGCCTGACGACGGGCATGCAGATCACCGCGCTTACCGAGCGTAATCAGTTTTTCTGTATACGGACGCAGGGCGCGAGCCTTGGCTTCCGTGGTTTCAATGCGTCCATGGGTTAGCAGGGCGGTGGCGAGATTGGCCATCAGTGCGCGTCGATGGCCGCTAACCAGTCCCAGAGAACCATGATGTTTACGATGTCTCATTTATCTTTCCTCTTCTATCAGTCTTCAGCAGGCGTGCTTTCCAGCGGCGCATCTTCCAGCGGCGCTAATAATGCATCATCCTGTGGTGGCCAGTTCGGCAAATCCATGCCCAGTTCCAGACCCATATTTTCCAGCACTTCCTTGATTTCATTCAACGACTTGCGGCCAAAGTTCGGCGTGCGCAGCATTTCCTGTTCGCTGCGCTGCACCAGATCGCCCACACGAAATACATCATCGGACTTCAGGCAATTCATGGAACGCACCGACAGATCCAGGTGCTCAATCGGCTGCACCAGCAACTCTTCCAGTTCTTCCGTCGATGTATCTTCCACATCGACCACAGCGACAGCGCTAAAGTCCACAAACACGGCCAATTGCTGTTCAATAATCCGGGCCGCTTCATTGATAGCTTCCTGCGGCGTGATCGAACCGTTGGTTTCCACTTCCATGATCAGCTTATCATAGTCGGTACGCTGACCCACACGGGCGGATTCCACCCGCGTCGCCACGCGAATGATGGGAGAAAAGGAAGCATCCACCAGCAATGAAGCCACTGCGCGATCTTCAGTCTCACGTTCGCTGGCCGCATCGTAACCGCGCCCCTTTTCCACCGTGGCTTCCACCTTCAGATGACCATCGTCATTCTGGTGTGCCAGCACCAGTTCGGGATTGAGCACCATCAGGCCGGCAGGGCACTGGATATCGCCGGCCGTAATCACAGATGATCCTTTCACATCCAGTGAAATCGTCGCCGCTTCATCGCCTTCCATGCGAATATCGAGTTCCTTCAGGCTCAGGATGATGTCCATGACATCTTCACGCACGCCCTTGATGGTATCGTATTCATGAGAAACGCCGTCAAACACGACGGATGTTACCGCTGCCCCTGGCAAGGAGGACAACAGCATGCGACGCAGGCTGTTACCAATCGTGGTGCCATAACCGCGCTCAAGTGGTTCAAACACAATCTTGGCAGAACGGCCGGCAATCTTCTCTTCGACGCTGATATTACGCGGGTTAATCAATTGCATGAAATGATCCTCGGGGTGGTCTTGGATAAACTTACTTGGAATACAGTTCAACAATCAACTGTTCGCGGATACCCGCATCCAGTTGATCGCGTGCAGGCATTTCACGATAAACGCCCTGACGGCTCGGCAAATCCACATCCATCCACTCAGCGGTGCCGCGTGTACCTGCGGCTTCAGTCGCAGCATTGATGCGCAAATGCTCTTTGGCGCTGTCCACCAGTTCCAGACGAGCACCGACAGGCACGCGGTAGGACGGGATGTTGGCAATCTGCCCATTCACTTTCACCAGCTTGTGGCGCACAACCTGACGCGCTTCGGTGCGTGATGAGGCCAGACCCATGCGATAAATCACATTGTCCAGGCGCGATTCGATCAACTGCAGCAGATTCAAACCGGTAACGCCCTGCATGCGGTCAGCATCCTTGAAGTAGCTCAGGAACTGTTTTTCCTGCAGGCCATAGATACGCTTGACCTTCTGCTTCTCGCGCAACTGCAGGCCATAGTCGGAGACTTTGCTGCGACGGTTCTGGCCATGCATGCCCGGAGCATACGGACGACGCTCAATCGGACATTTGTCCGAATAGCATTTGCTGCCCTTGATATAAAGCTTTTCGCCTTCGCGCCGACACAGGCGACACTTGGCTTCCAAATAACGTGCCATCTAATAAACTCCTAAACGCGGCGCCGCTTCGGCGGGCGGCATCCATTATGCGGGATCGGGGTAACATCACGGATCGACGTTACATTGATGCCGACTGCGGCAATAGCGCGCAGGGCGGATTCACGTCCGCTACCCGGGCCACGTACCAGTACAGAACAATTCTTGACGCCATGATCCATCGCCTTGCGAGCGGCTTCTTCCGCTGCCACCTGGGCGGCAAACGGCGTGCTCTTGCGTGAACCTTTGAAGCCGGACGCGCCACTGGTCGCCCAGCAGATTGCATTGCCGGCATCATCGGTAAATGTGATAATTGTATTATTGAAGCTTGCTTTGACGTGTGCAACAGCATTTGCAATATTCTTGCGAACGCGTTTCTTGCCGCCAGCAGCTCTTTTCGGTGCAGCCATACGTTATCCCCTGTTACTTCTTCTTGCCCGCAACGGTACGACGCGGACCTTTGCGTGTGCGGGCATTGGTTTTACTGCGCTGACCGCGAACCGGCAAACCTCTACGGTGGCGCAAGCCACGGTAGGTGCCCAGATCGGTCAGACGCTTGATATTCATGGTCACTTCACGACGCAGATCGCCTTCGACATTAAAATCGCTGTCAATAACGCTACGAATCTTGTCCACTTCGCTGTCGCTCAAGTCTTTCACGCGAATATCGCCATCCACGCCTGCGCTGGCCAGAATTTTCTGCGAAGAACTCAGACCGATACCAAAGATATAAGTCAAAGCGATTTCAACACGCTTCTGTGTCGGAACATTTACACCGGATATACGAGCCACTGATCCTCTCCTTAACCCTGACGCTGTTTGTGACGCGGGTTTTCACAAATAATGCGAACCACGCCTTTACGGCGAATCACACGACATTTATTACACATTTTTTTTACTGATGCACGAACTTTCACGCCTGCACTCCTAAAAACTACCGGATAACCGGCGTACTAATTACTTTTCTCTGTAAGAGATGCGGCCCCGTGACAAATCATAGGGAGAAATCTCTACCGTCACCTTGTCGCCCGGAAGAATGCGAATATAATACTTGCGCATTTTTCCGGAAATCGTACACAGCAACTCGTGATCGTTTTCCAGTTTTACTTTAAACATGGCGTTGGGAAGCTTTTCAACCACTTCGCCGGACATTTCTATAATATCTTCTTTTGCCATGCCTAGTTACCAACCGCCTCTTTCAGTGCGGCATACACCGCATCCATTTCCCCACCTGCATCCAGCTTGAAAAAACCGTCCTGATGCTGGTAAAAACCCAGTAAAGGCGCGGTCTGCTGGCGATATACGTCCAAACGGTGGGCAATCACATCTTCGCGATCATCATCCCGCTGATAGAGTTCACCGCCGCAGCGATCACAGCACCCTGATTTAAGGGGCGGCGAATACTGCCTATGAAATCCAAAACCGCAAGCCCTGCAAATCAACCGGCCACTCAAGCGTTTTAACAGGTTTTCTTCCGGCGCATCCATGAACACAATCTTCTCAATCGAGAGGTCATGCGCTGCCAGCATGCTATTCAGCGCTTCAGCCTGCGCCACGTTGCGCGGAAAACCATCGAGCAGGAATCCACGTCCGTCGCCTGCCATGATTTTATCTTCGATCATGGCGACCACAACCGCATCGGGCACCAGCTTGCCGGCATCCATATACTGTTTGGCCTCGATACCGGCTGCCGTTTTATCACGCACGGCGGCGCGCAGAATATCACCCATGGCCAGGTGTGAGATGCCAAGCTCGGAAGACAGCTTCTCACCCTGGGTGCCTTTACCAACGCCCGGAGGGCCGAATAATATCAAGTTCATCGAATCAGGTTCACTTTTTACCAGTTTTCAGACGGGCTTTTTTCATCAGACCCTCATACTGGTGGCTCATCAGGTGCGACTGAATCTGACCCATGGTGTCCATGGTCACCACCACCACAATCAGCAAGGAGGTGCCGCCGAAATAGAACGGCACGGACAACTCGGAAATCAGCCACTGCGGCAACAGACACACCAGACTGACATAGGCTGCGCCGACCACGGTAATGCGGGTTAATACATTATCGACATAATCAGCCGTCTTCTGACCCGGACGAATGCCGGGGATAAAACCGCCGTTCTTCTTCAAATTATCCGCCGTATCTTTCGGATTAAACACAATCGCCGTATAGAAGAAGCAGAAAAACACAATCAGGGCCGTAAACAGAGCCATATATAGCCATGCGCCGGGTGAGAGCACCGCCGTTAAATCGCCCAGCCAACTGAAGCCGTCCACGCCCTTGGTGAACTGCGCAAAGGTGGCCGGCAACAGAATCAGCGAGGATGCAAAGATAGGCGGAATCACGCCGGCAGTATTGATCTTCAGGGGCAGAAACGATGACTTGCCGCCATACATGCGGTTGCCCACCTGCCGCTTGGCGTACTGAATCGGGATGCGGCGCTGGGCGCGCTCGAACCACACCACGGCAGCCGTCACGGCCAGTGTCATGGCAAACAGCAGCAACACCACGAACGGCGAATACTCGCCGGTGCGCGCCAGCTCCAGCGTACCGCCAACAGCCTTGGGCAGTCCGGCGGCAATGCCGGCGAAAATAATCAAGGAAATACCGTTGCCGATACCGCGTTCGGTGATCTGCTCACCAACCCACATCAGGAATACCGTACCGGACACCAGCGTTACCACTGTCATGGCGCGGAAGCCCAGGCCCGGATCAATCACCACCGACTGACCGCCGACCGAGAATGACTCCAGGCCGATGGAAATGCCGATGGCCTGAAACAGCGCCAGACCGACGGTGCCGTAACGGGTGTATTCGGTAATCTTGCGACGTCCGGCCTCACCTTCTTTTTTGAGCTGTTCCAGCTGGGGAGACACAACCGTCATCAGCTGAATAATAATCGCAGCCGAGATATAGGGCATAATACCAAGCGCAAAAATGGTCAGCCGGGACAGCGCGCCGCCGGAAAACATATCGAACATGCCCAGCAGGGAACCCTGCGACTGATTAAAAAACTGCGCCAGTATGCCGGCATCAATGCCAGGCACCGGAATATGCGCACCCACACGGAACACAATCAGCATCGCCAGCGTAAACAGGATACGATTTTTCAGCTCGGGAATCTTGCCGATATTGCCGAAACCGCCCATAGCGCCTGCTGCCTGATTGGCCACCTGTTTACGCCTTAGCCGTCAGCTTAAGCGTGCCGCCAGCTGCTGCTATTTTAGCTGCGGCAGATGCCGATGCAGCCGTCACAGATACATTCAGCTGTTTGGCAGACAACTCGCCATTGGCCAGCAGTTTGATCCGATCAACCGCACTGCGCACCAGACCCGCTTCATACAATGCTGCTGCATCAATCACTGCACCATCATCAAAACCATTGAGTGCATCCAGATTCACCACCTGAAAGTCGTTATCTTTTCTCGGCGTAAAACCGCGCTTGGGTACGCGGCGAATCAACGGCATCTGGCCGCCTTCAAAACCGCGCGCTACCTTGCCGCCGGAACGCGACTTCTGACCTTTATGGCCGCGACCGCCGGTCTTGCCATTGCCGGTGGCAATGCCCTGACCCTTGCGCTTGCGTGACGGGCGTGAACCCGCATCTGCTTTCAGTTCATTCAATTTCATCGTTTACTCTCCGGACTCAATACGAACGAGATGACTGATTTTATTCACCATGCCGCGTACGGCAGGAGTATCTTCCAGTTCAACCACCTGATGCATGCGACGCAGACCCAGCCCTGTCAGCGTTGCACGCTGATCCTTGGCATAACCGATGCCGCTCTTGACCTGACGGACGCGAATTGTTGCTTTGCTAGCCATACGAATACTCCTGATTACGCGGATTTGCCGCGACGGGCGGCAATCTGCTCCGGGCTTTCCAGCGACTTCAAACCGTTGAATGTAGCACGAACGGTATTGATCGCATTGCGGGAACCCTGCGATTTGGTCAATACATCTTTAACACCGACAGCATCCAGCACAGCACGCACGGCCGAATTGGCGATCACGCCGGTACCTTCGGATGCCGGCTTGATCATAATACGGCTGGCATCCTGAATGCCGGTCACCTGATAATGAATCGTGTTACCCTTGCGCGGCACATGAATCAGCGACTTCTTGGCAATATCACACGCTTTCCGGATCGCTTCAGGCACTTCTTTGGCCTTGGCGTGGCCGAATCCAACATGACCATTACCATCCCCCACCACCATCAACGCGGAAAAGCTCATGCGACGACCGCCGGATGTAGTCTTGGCGATACGGTTAATGGTGATCAGTTTTTCTGTCAGGTCCAATTCATCTGCATTGATCATCTATATACTCCTAAAACTTCAGGCCGCCGGCGCGAGCGCCTTCAGCCAATGCCTGTACGCGACCGTGATAGGCAAAACCGCCACGATCAAATGCCACTTCACTGACGCCTGCTTTGACAGCGCGCTCTGCAATCAGCTTGCCTACTTCTTCTGCGCCGGCTTTATTGCCACCGTTTTTGATGCTGGCATCGAGACTCGATGCTGCGGCCAGGGTGGTGCCACTGGCATCATCAATCACTTGCGCATACACATGGCGCGATGAGCGAAAAATACTCAGGCGCAAGCGACCGCCCGCCTTCACACGAGCACGCACCTTGCGGGCGCGGCGCACAGCGCCATTGTTTTCATAACGTTTAACAGCCATTTCCTACTCCTGCTGGTTGGTCTGACAGTTGCTCTGACATTAGGCCTTCTTACCTTCTTTCATCGCCACGTACTCATCAACGTAGCGCACACCCTTGCCCTTATATGGCTCCGGCGGACGGAAAGCGCGAATTTCGGCAGCCACCTGGCCAACCCTCTGTTTATCAATACCGCTCAGGGTAATGATGCTTTTATCAACAACGGCATCAACGCCTTCGGGCAAGGCATACTCAACCGGATGCGAAAACCCGAGTGACAGATTCAGCTTCTTGCCCTGCGCCTGGGCCCGATAGCCCACGCCGCGCAGTTCCAGCTTCTTCTCGAAGCCCTTGGAGACACCAATAATATTGCTGGCCAGCAGCGCACGCACCAGGCCGTAGAAGGATTTGGTCTTCTTTGTTTTCAAATCCGAACACAGCACCGTCAGCACATTGCCTTCCTGCTCCACGGTGATCCCCGGAAACAGCGGTGAACTCAGTTCACCCTTGCTACCCTTGACCGTGACCGCATCAGAACCAATGCGAGTCTCGACGCCGGCGGGGAGCGTAATAGGTTGTTTACCAATACGTGACATAGTTACCTCAAAATACCGTACACAGCACTTCGCCGCCGACATGGGCTGCACGCGCTTTTTTGTCGCTCATAATGCCCTGCGATGTACTGATCACGGCAACGCCGTAACCATTCTTGACGCGTGGCAGTTCATCCGCCGCAACGTAAACGCGACGACCGGACTTGGAGATGCGGGTGATCTCCTGAATAATGGCCTTGCCCTCATCATCATAACGCAGCGTCAAACGCAGAAAGCGATGACCCTTGTGATTATAGGCTTTGACCGCAGCGATATAACCCTCTGCTTTCAACAACTCAGCCATGCTCAGCAAAATATTGCTGGCCGGCAGTTCAATTCTCTCAATTCCAGCCTGCTGCGCGTTACGAATACGGGTCAGCATATCGGCAATTCGATCCATCATCATAGTTCTATCTCCTCACCAGCTCGACTTGACCATGCCGGGGA
>CAZXAI010000006.1:0-20534 GCA_964638265.1 uncultured Zetaproteobacteria bacterium | reverse complement strand
ATGCCGATGTCAGCACGACCATGATTTATACCCATGTGTTGAATAAAGGCGGCGCGGGTGTACAAAGCCCGCTGGATACGCTGTGATTGACGCAACTGCGGCGTCTGTAGGGGGGAGTGATGAGTATTGAGGCATCGAGTGATTAAGAAATATGGAACCATCCAACCGCTAAAAGCAGCCGCACAAAGGCTGGCGTATACATGACGACAGCATCACCGCCTCTGTTCATCGGCATCATGTCCGGCACCTCTGCCGATGGCATTGATGTGGCGATTGTGCGCATGGGCAAAGTGCCGGAGTTGCTGCATTTTTCAGAACACCCCATGCCGCCAACATTGCGCGATGCAATCTTGCGACTGAGTACGCCGGTCTTTGGCGAGATCGACAATATGGGTGAACTGGATAAAGCGCTGGGACATGCCTATGCCGATGCGGCTCTGGCGGCAATCCGGGCGGCAGGCATGGAAACAGCGGACATTGCAGCCATCGGCAACCACGGCCAAACCATCCGTCACCGACCACACACACAGTATCCATTCTCGTTGCAAATCGGTTGCGCCGCCACCATTGCCGAACACACCGGCATCACCACCATTGCCAATTTCCGTAGCCGTGATATGGCAGCCGGCGGCGAAGGTGCGCCGCTGGTGCCGTTTGCGCACCGGCAACTGTTTTTCGATCCGGAACACCATACAGCCATCCTCAATATCGGCGGCATTGCCAATGTCACCTGGCTGGGCGGCGATGGCAGCGTGAGCGGCTTCGATACCGGCCCCGGCAATATGATCATGGATGGCCTGATGCAAAAAATCAGCCAGGGCGAACAACGCTTTGACCAAAATGGTCAGCTGGCCGCCAGCGGCAGCGTCCACGACGCGCTGCTGGACAAGCTGATGCACCACCCGTTTCTGCAACAGCCCCCGCCCAAATCGACCGGACGCGAACAGTTTGGCAATGATATCGTGGATCAGATTCTGGCCGGGCCGGACATTTCGGATGCCGATCGCATGGCAACGGCATGCCGGTTTACGGTCGCCAGCATTCACCTCAGCCTGCAATTCCTGCCGGATACACCAACCCGGTGGCTGTGCTGCGGCGGCGGCGTACGCAATGAGCATTTGATGGAGCTGCTCAAGATACAACTGACACCCGCACCTGTATCCACCACCGACAGCGCAGGCATGCCGCCGCAGGCGGTGGAAGCAGTCTGTTTCGCCCTGCTGGCCCGCCAAACACTGCTGGGCCAGCCCAATACGCTGGCAGCAGTGACCGGTGCGCAACGCGATGTCTGCGGCGGCCAGATCACGCCGGGCGATAACTGGCAAACACTCCTACACAGCTTGGCATCGTGGATCCGCTAACCCACGCGATTTCGGGTGCGGCACTGGCCCGCGCCTTCCCGAAACAGCCCTTGCCCGCCAAACAGGTGTGGCTGATCATTCTGCTGGCCATGGCACCGGACAGCGATATTGTGCTGCGCCTGATCTCCGATCCGGTCTATCTGCAACACCACCGGGGCCTGACCCATTCGCTGCTCATGCTGCCATTGTGGAGCTGGCTGATATTCAGCCTGTCATCCGGCCAGGTAAAACAAAACCCCGACATGCCCAAACTCATCGGGCTGGCGCTGCTGCTGCATATCTCACTCGATGTCGTCACCGCCTACGGCACCATGCTGTTTGCACCAATCTCCGATCAACGCTTCAGCGTGGATCTGCTGTTTATTATTGACCCGTTATTTTCGCTCTGCCTGCTCATCCCGGTTCTGCTGGGTTTCATCTGGCAACGGCAGGCGCGCCGTTTGAGCATGATGAGCATTGTGGCGGCGCTGGCTTATCTGACACTGGCTTACAGTAATCAGCAACAGGCTATTGAACTGACCCGAAAGGCGCATCCCGATGCCATCGCCTGTCACGCGCTGCCGCTGGCTTTCTCCCCCTTTCACTGGCAGTTGATTGCTGAATATCCGGATTACTATGCCCGCGCCGCAGTCAACCTGAAACCGGATTTTCCCGGCCTGCGCCCGTTCTTTGACAGCGCCTTTGTCACCACCCTGCTATCGACCAATATCTCTGACCCGAATCATATCCGCTGGCAGCAACTGCCGGCCATGCATACGGTGAAACATATCAATCAATTGCCGGGCACGGCATTTTATGCCTGGTTCACCCGCTTTCCGGTGCTGCTCCAGCAGGATAAGCATGCCATCGACTTCGGGGATCTGGCATTCGGCGGCGGTGCGCCGGGGGTGCATGCTTCGTTTCAGCTGCATATTGAGTTGCCCGATCACAAGGCATTATCGAAACCGCGTGCATGGCTGATCTGGCGGCATGATCGAAAGAGCGAGCTCAAACAGACCACCACCCCGTTCAACTGGCTGCCGGCTAAATATGGCAATGGCGGCAACAGCCGATAGAGTCAGCGCGTGACTGCTTATTTGTTCAAACGCCTCGCCGGTATGATTCCCTTGCTGTTTGGCATCACCATTATTTCTTTCGGCATGATGCATCTGGCACCGGGTGAGCCGAGCGTGGTCGGTCAGGAGTTCAATCCCAAGGTATCCGCTCAGGATATTGAGCGTTTGCGCTCCTATTACGGACTGGATAAACCGTTGTATGAACAATACTGGCAGTGGTTGAAAAAGCTGGCGGTGCTGGACTTCGGGCAATCATTCTCAGCCGACGGGCGCGCCGTGCTGGATAAAATCGCCGAGCGAATCCCGGTTACCCTGTGGATTAATGTGCTGGCCATGCTGTTGATTATCGCTATCGCCATCCCCATTGGCGTGGCCAGCGCGGTGCGGCGCGATTCGTGGTTCGACAAGGGCATGACAGTATTCGTGTTTATCGGCTTTGCCATCCCCTCCTTCTGGCTGGGGCTGTTGCTGATGATCGGTCTCGGCGTGAATCTGGGCTGGCTGCCGATTTCCGGCCTGCATGATTATAGCTGGCAACACATGGGCTTCTGGCAGCAGCAGGGGGATATGCTCAAACACCTGATTCTGCCCGTCTTTGTATCGGCCATTGGCGGCCTGGCCGGTATGAGCCGCTTTATGCGCACCGGCATGCTCGATGTGATTCGGGCCGATTATATCACCACGGCGCGCGCCATGGGCATTCCCGAAAACACGATTCGTTATCGGCTCGCCCTGAAAAACGCCATGCTGCCCATCATCACCCTGCTCGGCCTGTCCATTCCCGGCCTGATAGGCGGATCGGTGATTGTCGAACAGTTATTCTCGCTGCCCGGCATGGGTTTATTGTTTTATGAATCAGTATTATCGCGTGATTATCCACTGGTCATGGGGATCGTGGTGATCGGCGCGATACTGACCTTACTCGGCAATCTGGTGGCAGATCTCGCCTACGCATGGGCTGATCCGCGTATTCGCCATGGCGGCAAAGGGTGATGCAGGCTGTATTGCAATACATGCGCCAGCACGCACTGATCCTGACTGGCGGCAGCGTGGTCATTACAGTGGCGCTGCTGGCACTGCTGGCGCCGTGGATTGCGCCATACGACCCTACCGATATTGATGTCAGCGTGATTCTCATGCCACCGTCATGGCAACACTGGTGCGGTACCGACACGCTCGGGCGTGATGTATTCTCGCGCATGCTGTTCGGGGCGCGCGTATCGCTGGCGGTCGGGTTTGTGGCAGTTGGTATTTCCATGCTGATCGGCCTGATGCTGGGTGCAGTCGCCGGTTATTTCGGCGGTCGCATCGATGCGCTGATTATGCGTGCTACCGATATGGTGCTCTGCTTCCCGACCTTCTTCCTGATTCTGGCTGTCATCGCCTTTCTGGAACCGTCAATCTGGAATATCATGATCGTGATCGGCCTGACCTCATGGATGGGCGTGGCGCGCCTGGTGCGGGCGGAGTTTTTAAGCCTGAGCCAGCGTGAATTTGTCCTGGCGGCGCACAGCCTGGGCGTTGCCCCGATTCGCATGATGTGGCGATACCTGTTGCCCAATGCCATGGGGCCGGTACTGGTGTCGGCCATTCTGGGTATTGCCGGCGCGGTGCTGGTGGAATCCGGTTTATCATTCCTCGGCCTCGGTGTGCAGCCGCCCGACCCGTCGTGGGGCAATATCCTGACCGATGGCAAGGATAATATTCAAATCGCCTGGTGGCTGTCTGTGTATCCGGGCATGGCGATTTTAACCACGGTGCTGGGTTATAACCTGCTCGGAGAGGGACTGCGTGATTATTTCGATCCGAAACTGAGATCATGAAATACATGCAGATGGCGCTGGAGCAGGCGAAACTGGCGGCGCTGGCCGGAGAGGTGCCGGTCGGGGCTGTGCTGGTGCTGGAGAACGGGCAGGTGTTTGCCAGCCATAATGCGCCGATTGGTCTGCATGACGCCAGCGCCCATGCTGAGATGCGGGTGATTCGGGCGGCCTGCGCAGCAACTGGCAATTACCGGCTGCCCGGCAGCACGCTCTATGTCAGCCTGGAACCGTGCGCGATGTGCGCCGGAGCCATCGTACATGCCCGCATCAAACGGGTGGTATATGCGGCCAGCGATGGCAAAACAGGCGCGGTAGAATCATTGTATCGCTTATTATCCGATACGCGGCTGAACCATCAAGCTGAAGTCGTTGGCGGCGTGATGGCTGATGCAGCAGCGGCATTGCTCAAACAGTTCTTCAGGGACAGACGAAAATCAGCGCGACTGTAAGCTGTTCATTAATGTCGTGGCCAGCACCTGCATGCGAAATGGCTTGCTCAATATCCAGCTGTTCGGTATTTCATCCTTCCCTGTGAGCACCTTCTTGCGATCATAGGCGGTGGCAAAAATGACCGGCAGTTTCGGATTGATCCCGCGCAATCGATTGGCGGTCTCGACGCCGCCCATCTCAGGCATCACCACATCCAGCAAGGCAATATCCACTGTCTCCAGCGCATCTTTGGTCAGCGCATCCAGCCCGGTATGCGCCGTAATCACCTGATAACCGAGATGCGTCAGCAAGGCTGACGTCGTCGTCAGCACAATGTCCTCGTCATCCACCAGCAATATCGTCTCACCATGGCCTTGCGGCATCCGTTCGGCGCTATTCTGGACTGCCACGGCCTGCTCGCCATACAGGGGTAAATAAATCCGGAATGTCGTACCCCGCCCCTGCTTGCTGTCGACCTGGATGGCGCCCTGATGCGATTGCACCACGCCATAGACAGTCGATAAGCCCAGACCCGTACCCTCGCCTACTGCCTTGGTGGTAAAAAACGGTTCGAACAGTTGATCACGAATCGACTCAGGAATACCGCAACCATTGTCAGCCACGCTCAGCTCCAGCCATGGCCCGTCAGCCAGACCCTGATATGTTTCATGCAACCGGGCCTGCGTGCCAATCCGCTGCAAAGCAATGTGAATGCACGGCTTATTTACATCCTTCACCGCATCACGCGCATTGACCAGCAGATTCAATACCAGCTGCTGCAATTGCACCTCATCGCCCATCAGCGTCGTCGCCTCATCCAAATCGAATGCATGGGTGATCTCTATATTCTCAGGCACGCCCAGCTCCACCAGTTTTAGCGCTTGCTCCAGAAACGGACGAAATGTGACCGGCTCCATCCGCACCATGCCCTTGCGGGCAAAGGTCAGCAGCTGGCCAATCATATTGGAGGCCCGATCACATAATTCATTGATCCGTTCCGCTCTGGCGCGACCTTCCACAGACAGCGATTCATCATGACCGATGAGGTACAGATTACCCATCATACCGGCCAGCATATTATTAAAATCATGCGCAATGCCCCCAACCAGCGTGCCAATGCCTTCCATTTTCTGAGCCTGCAGCAGTTGCGCCTCGGCATGGCGCTGGTCAGTGATATCATGCGAAATAGCCAGCACGCGAATCTCGCCTTTTAGCAGAATCAAGCCCAAATGTGTTTCGACAGGAAACGTGCTGCCACTCTGATGCCGGTATCTGCCTTCGAACACAACAGTGCCTTCTGCCTCCAGCCTGTCTCTGATCCAGGGTAAGAATTCGACAGACTCGCTATCCAGCACATCCGTCACCACCATGGCCAGTAATTCGTCTTTTGTATAACCCAGGCCTCTGCAGGCGGCGGCATTCACATCCATAAACCGGCCATTGGCGGCATCAAAGACAAAAATGCTATCCATGGCCTGGTCAATCAGCGAACGATACTGCGCCTCACTTTCGAACAATGCCCTGCTGCGCTCTTCGGCGCGCTGATCCAGCTGGGCATTCATGTCCGTGAGTACATCCATGACCATGGCGTTATCCATCTTCAGCGCCATGGCATCCATAATGCGTCCGATCAGTGCCGCCGAGGCATCCAGCCGGTTGCCCGCAGCCGAGTCACAGGCAAACAAAAACAGACCATTGGGTAAAAAGCGACTGTGAAATGGCAACAACAATATTTCATTGGCGTGAAAGGTATCCGGTACGGGCAACTCCAGCTGACTGCAGGCTGAGGCCTGTAAATAACGCGGCTGTTCCAGGCTGGCGATGATATGATTCAGTGCAATACAACTGCCATCCAGATGATCGCCTGCAAACAGGGTGCCGGCACTCACCACATGCAACTCGCCCTGCTCGACCATGCCACCGCAACACAGGGGGATATCCTTGAGTACCGCGATACGCTCCAGCCCTCTGGTCAGGATCTGCTGGCAGTCATTTAATGGATTGATGGTTTCATGAATAGCACCCAGCAGCAGCATGTCTTCCGCCTGACTGCTTAAGTGTTCATTCTCCTGTTCCAGCCGTTGTACGCGCGCTTTCAAACGGTCTATTTCTGTCTGCATCAGAGAGACATCTGTCGATTCATGCGCGGCGGATTCAGGCATAGATACTTCAATGATGAAATGATCGACCCAGCAGGAAAAACTCTGACGAGGATTTACGGCTGGCCGCCGGCTTGATGTTTTTTATTTTCCGGAATGATGCGCCGAGATCACGGCGGAATGCGTCATAACCCTCGCCCATAAAAGTCTTCATCAGCATATCTCCGCCGTCACGCAGGTGCTGGCGGGAGAAGTGCAGGGTCATCTCATTGAGTCCAATCATGCGCATCTGATCAACCAGCTTGTCACCGCTCATCTCCGGCGCCATATCGGAAACGATCATATCCACAGCTCGCCCGCCCAGTGCCTCCTGCAACGCCTGTTGACCGGCGGGCGAATCAAAATCCGCCTGAATCAGCGTCACGCCCTGAATCGGATCCAGTGGCAACAAATCAATACCGATCACCAGCCCGCCCGGCCCGACACGCGTGGCCAGCTCCACGCTCCATGAACCCGGTGCACAACCCAGATCAATAATCACGCTGTTTTTGCGGATATTCAGGCCATGCTGATCGAGTATCTCGGTCAGTTTGAATGCGGCGCGCGAACGCTTGCCCTCACGCTGGGCCCGCTTCACATGCGGATCATTGGCATGACGCTGAAACCATGCCGATGTCTTGCGTGCCGCTCTGCTTTTCGATGATTGCGCCATGTTAAACCTCTGTTTTTTTACCGCAGAGGACACAGAGAGCAGCAAAACCAGTCAAAATATTTTCACTGTTGATTTTCCTCTGTGTACTCTGTGGTGAATGCCTTTGACTGTTATATACCAATCATTCTTTCATGCGCCAGCCGCTACGCCAGAGCTGCCAACAGGTCATCATAGTCAATAACACCGTCGCGATGACCACGAACATCGAAGCATAGGGGTCGGTATCGCCTGTACCCAGAAAACCGTAACGGAATCCATCGATTAAATAAAAGAACGGGTTGGCGTGATTGACCTGTTGCCACAGTTCAGGCAGTTGCCGAACCGAATAAAACACGCCGGACAAAAAGGTGAGCGGCAGAATCACAAAGTTGGTCACCATGGCGATATTATCGAAATCCTTCGCCCATATACCGGCAATCAGCCCCATCCCGCCCATAATGATACTGCCGCATATCCCGTAGAACAGAATCAGGCCCGGATGCAGCAAGTGAATATCAACAAAGGGAAATAACACAGCCAGAAATACCAGCACAACAACCAGCGCCCGCACCACGGCAGCAGCCAGAAAAGCGGCCACAACCTCAAACGCCGACAATGGCGCCATCAGCAGATAAATATGCATGCCCATCACCTTGCCCATAATGATGGAACTGGAGGTGTTGGCAAAGGCATTCTGCAACATCGCCATCATAGCCAGACCGGGCACCAGAAACGTAAAATAATCGACATCCATGCCCGGCACCTGTCGATCACCCATGGCATAGCGAAAAATAATCAGATAGAGCATGGCGGTCAGGGCCGGCGTCACAATCGTCTGCATCTTTACTTTCAGGAAACGGCGCACTTCCCGGGTAAACAGCGTCCAGGCGCCGAGCGCATTAAGCGGCTGCATGACACTCCCCTGCCCGATTGGCTGCTTGTGCTGTCTTGTCCTGCTCTGATGCGCCAGTCAGGCGCAGAAACACATCTTCCAGATTCTCGCGCCGCATGCCGGCATCCAGCGGTGCACCAAAACAGGCTACGGCAGCCTGATAGGCCTGATGAAACGTCGAACCGCCCTGCTGCTTAGCCAGTTTCAGGCACAGGCCTTCATCGAGCAAACGTGGTTCAAATGTTGCCATCTGCGCCTTGTCTTCAGGCGATAATGTCAATGGCCTGCCATAATTCAGCCACAAATAGGATGAGGCGATCTCGCGCATCATTTCTTTCATCGGTCTGGCTGTCAGCAACTGGCCGCCATCAATAATGGCAACGTGGTCACACAGCTCCTCGGCCTCATCCAGATAATGGGTGGTCAGCAGTATCGTCGTGCCGGCTGCATTCAGTTCACGCATAAAATCCCACAAGCGACGGCGCAATTCCACATCCACCCCGGCGGTCGGTTCATCGAGAATCACCAGTTTCGGCTTATGCACCAGCGCCTGCGCCACCAGCAAACGCCGCCGCATGCCGCCGGAGAGCTGGCGCGTATTTTTAGCTGCATGATCGATCAGTTCCAGCCGGCTTAATAATTCATCAATCCAGTCGTAGTCCGGCCTGCAACCGAACAGTCCGGAGGTAAAGGCCAGCACCTCGCGCGGCGTAAAAAACGGATCGAAGGCCACTTCCTGCGGCACCACGCCAATCTGGCGCTTGCACCAGCTGCGTTCGGCCAGCAGGTCATGGCCAAATAACCGGACAGCGCCGCAACTGGCACGCACTGTATCCGCCAGAATATTGATCAGCGTGCTCTTGCCCGCTCCGTTCGGCCCCAGCAAGGCATAGAAACTGCCCTGTGGAATGTGCAGGGAGATATCGCACAAGGCCTGATTGCCATTACCATAGACCTTGCCCAGCCCGCTGATTTCCAGTGCTGTCATAGGATTAGTCGCTGCATCGGGGGTTTGGCTCCAGAATCAAAATCATTTACCGCAGAGTACGCAGAGTTGCGCAAAGGAAAAGCAAAACATTCAATCCAAAAGGATGCCGATACACACATTCTGAAATGAATGTTTTTTTACCTGTGCATCCTCTGCGGTGAAGCTTATTGTCTTTTGATATTAGTAGCCGGCGTTGGCGCAACCGCTGCCGCCGGATTCAGCCGGAGTGAATGATTTGCCGCAACCGCAGGTGGACGATGCATTGGGATTGCGAATCACAAATGATTCACCCTGAATCGAGCTCTGATAATCAATCTCGGCGCCATTGAGCAAATCCATGCTCATCTGATCGACCAGCAGTTTCACACCGTGACTTTCCACTACGGTATCATTGTCCTTGATCTCATCATCAAAGGTAAAGCCGTACTGAAATCCTGAACAGCCGCCGCCGGACACAAACACGCGCAGATTCAGTTCCTGCTCTTCCTTCTCCAGCAAACCCTGTACTTTTTCCGCTGCCGCTTCGGTTAATACTACGCTCATATTGCACCTCGTTCAAATACTTGAGCGCAATTATCAGGTATTTTCCGGCCAATGGCAAATACCGGGTCAGGAAAGCGCCTCCTTGCCAGCGCAGCCATTCCGGCAACAATGGCGGCATGCGCCGCTTGCTGACTATTGCCCTGTTACTGATTGCCACTGCATGTTCATCCCCTGCCGATGTCCATGAAACGCGCTTTATCATGGGTACGCTGGTCGAATTCACCATTGCCGCCAAAGATGCAGATCATGCCGCGCCTGCCATTGCCGCAGCAGCGGCAGAAATGCAGCGCATCGAGAATGCCTTTACCATATACGGAGACCGCCCCAATGCGGTCAAGGCGTTCAATGCATCGCCTCCCGGCACGCCGGTCACACTGCCCGATGAAGTGGCTGCTCTGCTGACGCTGGCTCTGAACGTGAAACAACAGAGTGGCGGCGCATTCGATCCGGCTCTCGGCAAGCTCAATCTGTTGTGGGGGTTCTCAACAGACCCGCCGCCAACGTCGCCGCCGGATCGCAACGCCATTGCAGCGGCGGTTCCACCGGCGCACTGTATCGACAAACAGGGGGACAAATGGCTGCGCCTCGATGCCCGCTGCCTGCTGGATTTCGGCGCGATTGCCAAGGGCTATGCTATTGATCGCGGCATCGCCATCCTGCGACAACACGGCATCCACAATGCTATTATCAATGCCGGTGGCGATATTCGTCTGATTGGCAGCCATGGCGATCGCCCCTGGCGCATCGGCATCCGCCACCCGCGCAAGCACAATGACGTCATTGCCGCCCTCAACTTGCAAGGCGATGTCAGCATCGTCACATCAGGCGATTACGAACGCTTCTTTATCGATGGCGGCAAGCGCTATCATCACCTGCTCAATCCAACAACAGGCTGGCCGGCAAGCGGTTCGCAAAGCGCTACGGTTATCGCCAGCAATGCCGCACTGGCGGATGCATGGAGCACGGCATTGTTTGTGCAGGGCAAGAATGGTCTCAAGCGTTTTAAACACAGCCCGCAAAAAGCCATGCTGGTTGATCAGCACGGTAATATATTGGGCGCACTAAACAGCTCGCATCCGATCAAGCGCTAATGAACAAACAGCCATGTGTTTCTGACATGGTTCAGACATGCACACTCAGCCCGGTCGACCATCCACACGCGGACGCAGCAGAATGCTGCTATAGCGATACAGAAACAAGCTGAATGCAGCAATCCACAAGCCCTGCGACAAGGCTATCCACAGCTGGTAGTGCTCGCCTGCAAGCAATGGAAAAATCACACGCACGACAGCGCCGAGACTCAGCATCGCAAACATCAGGCCAATGCCGGAGGGCGGCTGACTGATATCACGCCCGGTATGACCCAGCGAGACACGCGACATCATGCCCAGCGTCATCAAGCCGATACCGCCGACGGTAAAGGCATGCACGGCCAGCGAAGGTGAAACACCAAACATAAAAACAGCAAATTTCAGCGCAAAGCCGAGAATCATCCAGCCATACCCCAGATACAGCCCCCATAAGAGCGGTTTGCGCCAAATACCGTGCGTATACCATCCCCATAAGCGGATGCTGTGCAATACGCACAACGCGGCAGCGAGATAGGCCACGATGGCCGGACTGGCAAAGAAAATATCAACCACGGCGAAGACCAGGAACAGCAGGAAGCAGGCGATATCCACCCAGGCATGGTTTTTCAGCGTCACGGCATAAGCTACGCCCCGCTCAATAAACATCGGCATCACCCGGCGCGACAACACCAGAACCAGGGACAGCGTCATATACAGGCCAATAAACAAACCGATACGCTGACCATCCTGAAACAGGCCGAACAGACCCAGCGCATATATCACATTACCAATCAGGAAAAAATACAGCTTGGATATCACCCCCATATTTTTCCACAATTGCGCCTGTACCACCGGCACCGTCAGCGCCACTGACAAATACAGGATAAACAGATTATCCAGCACCACCGCTGCAAGCAGCGCCTGTGATCCGGGCAACAGTGCAGCAACCCGCGCCAGCACCCATAGCAACAGCAATAATTGCAACGGCCAGCCTTGCAGGGTTTGCATATTGGTCCAGTTTCTGACCGCCGTAAGCAGGAACCCGGCAATCACCGCCAGCGCATAGCCATAAATCATCTCATGAGCATGCCAGTCGATTGGCGGCACTGTATTGGCCAAGAGCCGAACGTGAAACACCAGCTCGGCCATCCAGATACACATGCTGATCAGGGCAAATAGCGCAGCAGCCATAAAAAACGGACGAAACCCCAGACAAAACAGCGTCCATGTACGGCTATCGTCAGCTTGCCTACGGGCATCTTCAATCATCACACCCATATCATCCCCAATGCGATGACCACACCCGCTTGATGGCCTGTTTCATTCATATTCATGCCTTACCTCCACACCCGGAAGCTACCCCTTCCACCGCCAGTAAGTCGAATGATGATAGCAGGGAGCGTAGCAATCATATGCATACCTGTACGCGCCAGCATGCAGTATGAGCAGCCAGTACCAGCATATATTGACCTGACGTACGCGTTTCTAAAAACCTGATGAAGGGCTCATGAAAAAAATTATGTACAAGGATATTTTTATAACTAGGATTTCGAACACATTTTATATCTCAGGAGGTGGAGACAGTGGTAGGAAATGCCCCGGAACATCCCAACTACGGACAACCCGATTACAATTTCTCGATCGTTAAGGCATTTGCCGTTTGTGCAGTGGTTTATCTGGTCGTCGGCGCACTGGTAGGCGAAATTATTGCATGGCAATTATCGTTCCCGGCGCTGAATCTGAATGAATATTTCAGTTTCGGGCGCCTGCGCCCCTTGCATACCAATGCGGTGATCTTCGCCTTCGGCGGCTGCACATTAATGGCAACAGCCTTTTATGTGGTACAGCGCACCTGTGCGGTACGTTTATGGAGCGATAAAATGGCCTGGTTCACCTTCTGGGGCTGGAACCTGGTGATTGTCTGTGCTGTGATTTCCTTCCCGATGGGCTGGACGCAGGGCAAGGAATATGCCGAACTGGAGTGGCCGGTTGATATTCTGATCGCCGTCGTCTGGCTCTCGTATATGTTTAATTTCGTGATGACCATCGCCAACCGGAAAACCTCGCATATCTACGTGGCCAACTGGTTCTTCCTCGGCATGATGATTATGATCACCTATCTGCATGTGGTCAATTCGCTGGCCGTACCGGTCACCATGACCCATTCCTACTCATTATTCTCCGGCGTGCACGATGCCATGATTCAGTGGTGGTGGGGGCATAACGCAGTGGGCTTCTTCCTGACTGCCGGCTTCCTCGGCATCATGTATTATTTCATCCCCAAACAGGCTGATTTACCGATTTACTCGTATCGCTTGTCCGTACTGCATTTCTGGGCGCTGATGTTCGGTTATGTCTGGCTCGGTGCGCATCATCTGCAATATACCGCCCTGCCCGACTGGGCCGGCTCGCTCGGTGCGGCTGTCTCAATGGCCATGATTATTCCATCCTGGGGTGGTGCTATTAACGGCCTGATGACCTTATCCGGCGCCTGGAACAAGCTGCGTGATGATTATGTGCTGCGTTTCATGGTTGTGTCGCTGGCCTTCTATGCCATGTCCACCTTCGAGGGGCCGGTCATGGCGCTCAAGACGGTCAATGCCTTGTCTCACTACACCGACTGGACGATTGGCCATGTGCATTCCGGTGCGCTGGGCTGGGTGGCGATGGTATCCATCGGAGCGATCTATCATCTGGTGCCGCGATTGTGGAAAACCGATATCCATTCCGTACCGCTGGTCAATACCCATTTCTGGATTCATACCATCGGCACGGTAATCTATATCTGTGCCATGTGGGTATCGGGCATCATGCAAGGCCTGATGTGGCGCGCTACGGATGACTACGGCAATTTAGTATATACCTTTGCTGAAACCGTCGCGGCCATGCATCCTTATTATGTCCTGCGGGCAACAGGCGGCGTACTGGTGCTGCTGGGCGCACTGATCATGTTGTATAACATCGTGATGACCATTCGGGGCAGTCAACAAGGCAGCAGCCAACCAGCGACTGCTGCGGCACGGGCATAGGGGGCGCATATGTCATTACAGGAGAAACTGGAAAAGAACATCTGGGGTTTGATTTTCATGGTTGCCATTGTGGTGTCTATCGGTGGCATTGTGGAGATCGTACCGCTGTTTTACCTGGACAATACCATTGAAAAACTGACCAAGGAAGAAGACAGCATTCGTCCTTATACGGCTCTGGAGCAGGAGGGTCGGGATGTATATGTGCGTGAAGGCTGTTATTTATGTCACTCACAGATGATCCGTCCCTTCCGTGATGAAAAGCAGCGTTATGGCCATTATTCTTTGGCGGCTGAATCGAAATATGATCATCCGTTCCAGTGGGGCTCCAAGCGTACCGGACCCGATCTGGCGCGCGTCGGCAAGAAGTACTCCAACGAGTGGCACCGCCAACACCTGCGTGCGCCGCGATCCCTGGTACCTGAATCGGTGATGCCGAACTATGCGTTTTTGGAGCATCACGTCATTGATGATGCACTGACCGAGAGGAAGTTACGGGCGCTGGCCATGGTTGGCGTACCCTACACGGACGCGGATTTCGCCGGTGCGGCTGCCGCAGTGAAGGGCAAAACAGAGATGGATGCCCTGATCGCCTATCTACAGGTGTTGGGCACGATGGTGAAATTCGAACCCGGGAAAGATTATCGTGAATAGCATCTACGAATTTTTCGCTACCGACTGGGAAGCCATGACGCATGCCGACTGGACAGGCTTGATTATCGTGCTGACGCTGGCTGCGCTGATGGTTGCGCTCTATGTCTGGGTATTCAAACCGGCCAACCGTGATCGTTTTGAGCAATACCGTGATTTTGTAAATGATGATGTTATGGAAAACAATAGTGAGGATATGAAGAGGGAGGTTGGACATGGCCAAACAAAATAAGCCGCAACATGCCCCGGATACGGGCCACGAGTGGGATGGAATCCGCGAGTTAACCAACCCGCCGCCACGCTGGTGGATGATCTCGTTTCATGCCAGCTGGATATTTTGCATCATCTACTTCATACTCTATCCTTCCATTCCGCTGGTTCATGAATCCACCAAGGGAATCCTGGGCTGGACGCAGATCAAGGAGTTCAAGCAAGCGGTGGCCGAGAATGACGCCATCAAGGCACCTTATCTGAAAAAAGTAGCGACCATGGATGGCCAGGCTCTGCTGGCTGATGCCGGTATGCGCCACTTTGCCGAGTCCGCATCAAAAGCGCTCTTCGGGGATAACTGCGCCGCCTGTCATGGTTCCGGCGGTGAGGGCGCACCGGGGCTGTTCCCCAATCTGGATGATGATGACTGGCTCTATGGCGGTGATTTCGACACCATCGTTGAAACCATCACCGATGGGCGGGAGGGCTCCATGCCTGCTCACGTTGACATGCTGGATGATGCTGAAATCAACAAACTGGCAGATTTCGTACTGGCTGCATCCAAAGGTAAAGCCACACCGGCAGGTTTCGCCCGTTTCAACGAAGCCGGCTGTGCCGGCTGCCACGGTGAAAATGCCAAAGGCGGCGCTATCAACGATCTGGGCACTGGCGCTGCCAACCTGACCGATGGCATCTGGCGTTTCGGCGGATCCCGTGATGAAATTCTGCGCACCATCCGTTATGGCGTCAATGAGGATCCGGCCGATGTGCCGCAAACGCGCATAGCCATCATGCCTGCTTTCGGCGATAAACTCAGCCCGGAAGATATCAAGATGCTGGCCGTCAAGGTGCATGAATTCGGCGGCGGGAAATAGGAGGCGCTTATGGATGCAGTCGTCATCGGAGTGATCATCGCTCTGGCGGGCACAGGGATAGTAATCGGCTATCTGACTTACCGTTTTTTCAAAATCATTAACGGTAAAGACGATTCCGAATAGTATCAGCGAACAATTCATGAGGGAGGGAGGTTCGTAGAGCCTCCCTTTTTCTTTGCTTAGCGCGCATGATCTTTTCATGTTAACGAAAAACAGAACCGCAAATGAACAAGGAGTGAGTATGGCTGAACAGCAGCAGAATAATGTAGAAGATCTCTACGCCGATGCAGCCCACTGGCATGTCAATACCGGCGAGGAAACCATACATGCCAAACGCATAGCTGGTCGTTTCCGCAGTTACAAATGGTATACGTCCCTGTTATGGCTTATCTTTTTTATCGTCCCCTACTGCCGCTGGGATGGTCATCAGGCTATCCTGTTTGATATTCCGCACCGTCAGTTTCATTTCTTATCCCTCACCATCTGGCCACAGGATGTATGGATGTTATCGCTGGTGCTGATTCTGCTGGCCATGACATTATTTGGCGTGACCGCTGTTGCCGGGCGAGTCTGGTGCGGCTATTTCTGTTTTCAGACGGTGTGGACGGACTGGTTCACCTGGCTGGAAGATAAAATCGAGGGTAATCCGATCCAGCGACGCAAGCTCGATTCGGCTCCGTGGAGTATGCGAAAAATCAAACTTAAACTGTTTAAGCATAGCCTGTGGCTGCTGATTTCCATCCTGACCGGCGTCACATTCGCCGCCTATTTTACCGATGCCTATGACCTGTGGCATCATTATCTGACGCTGGATGCGCCACTGATTGCATGGGTGGTATTAGCCGCGTTTATGTTCTTCACCTATGTATTTGCCGGCTTTATGCGCGAGCAGGTCTGTTTCTGGCTCTGCCCCTATGCCCGTATCCAGAGTGTGATGGTGGACAAGGATACGGAAATGCCCACCTATGATGAATCGCGCGGCGAACCCAGAGGCAAGCTGCGCGGCAAAGACGCCGAAACACGCGGCGACTGTATTGATTGCAAGCTGTGCGTCGGCGTCTGCCCGACCGGCGTGGATATCCGGGAGGGTATGAGCGAGGGCTGTATCACCTGCGGTATGTGCATTGATGCCTGCGACAGCATTATGGACAAGATCAACCGGCCACGCGGTCTGATTCGTTATGCTTCGAGAAAAGAGATGGATGGGAAGCCGTTGCCGCCATTATTCAAGCGACCGCGCGTGATCGCCTATAGCGCCATTCTGCTACTGTCCATTACAGGTATTCTCTATGGGTTGACCCATATTCCACCGGTGGAATTATCTATCGTACATGCGCGGCAACCGTTATTCATTCAGATGTCCGATGGCAGCATTCACAATAAATACACCATTATGGCGGTCAATAAAACACCCGCCGACCTGCATATGAAGGTCAGCATCAGCGGCGCTGAAGGGGTGAGCATTGCCGGCAATGAAGGAAAAAATATTGTACTGAAAACGGGCAAGATTGTTCCCTTTCATATATTTCTGACTGCACGACCGGAAACATTGAAAAACAAGCGAACGCCGATTCGTTTTGTACTGGAAAGTCTTGAAACCCCGGTCATTCGGCTGGAGTATGAGTCGGTCTTCATCAGGGGCAGGTAACAGGAGTTCATATGTTAAGTGCACAACTCAAACAGGATCTCAAAAACCCGTGGCTACGGGGCATTCTGGCTGTGGTAGGCGTCACGCTGGTGGTCAATTTCGGCTTTATTTCCTACGCGTTTATCTTTCCGCCCAACCTGGTCGTGAAAGATTATTATGAACGCGGAAAAAATTACTTCCATGCTGAACATGTGCGCGAACAGGCAGCACCCACCGCCTGGCGCTTGCAACTGATGCTACCCAACACGCTGAAGGTCAATAAAACCGGCATGACCCGCCTCTATGTCATGAACCATCAGGGCCAACCGGTACGCTCCGGCAAGGTCATCCTGTCAGCCTACCGACCCAGCGATGCCAGCCATGATTTCAACGTGGAATTATTGCTGACAGATGCCGGCACGTTTGCTGCGCCGGTGGCATTCCCCTTACCCGGCCACTGGGATTTAATCGCCCGCATTGATGCCGGCGATCAACACTTCGATACCGCCCAACGCATCTTTGTGCAAAGGTAACTGTTTTCACTGCGGACTGCCGGCTAGCGGTTCGACAGCTTGCCATGGTGATGTGGACAACGAAAATCATCTGTTCTGCTGTGCCGGTTGTTTAAGCGTTTGTCAGGTCATCCATGAAGCAGGCTTGACTGGTTTTTATGCGCGTCTGCAAAAACGTGAAGCAACCATGGCCCCGCCGCCGGATGCGCCGGCAGATATCGACCAGTACGATCTTGATGAGGTGCAGCAGGAATTCACCAGCACCCTGGCTGACGGCTCCAGACAGGCTCGACTGATGGTCGAGGGCATTCACTGCGCCGCCTGTGTGTGGCTGATCGAGAAAGCGCTCTCCGGCATGGCAGGTGTCATCAAAGCCGAAGTGAATCTGGTGCATCACCGGCTGCTGCTGCAATGGCAGCCCGATACGGTTTCCCTGCCGCAAATCATGACCCGGCTGGCGGCGCTCGGATATGCCGCCGTGCCATTCAATCTGGAACATATCGAGGGCGCACTGCACCAGCAGAATCGACAATTACTGTTTCGGCTCGGTTTCGCCGGTTTTGGCGCCATGAATATCATGTGGATTTCAATTGCCCTCTACGCCGGCGCATTTTCCGGCATCAGCGCCGAGTATCGCCAGTTTTTCTACTGGGTGAGTCTGGCTATCGCCACGCCGGTACTGCTTTATTCCGGCGGCCCGATTCTCAGCTCGGCCTGGCGTGGCTTGCGGCAGGCCAGACTAAGCATGGATTTACCCATCAGTATCGGCGCCCTGGCTACATTCAGTTACTCTCTCTGGCAGACCATACAGGGAAAAGAACATGTCTATTTCGATACGGTGGTCGTCTTTCTGTTTGTCATCCTGATTGGCCGCTATCTGGAAGCGCTGGCGCGGCGCAATGCCTCTTCCGCCACATTGCGCCTGCTCGAATTACAACCGCGCATGGCCACACGACTCACCGCCGATGGTGGTGAAGAACGAGTGGCCGTGCGCACACTCAAACCGGGCGATCAGCTGCGCATCAAGCCGGGCGACAAAGTGCCTGCCGATGGTTTTATTATCGCAGGCCATTCCCATATTGATGAATCCATGCTGACGGGTGAATCGCATCCCGTGCACAAACAGGCGGGCAGCCGCATTGCCGGCGGCACCGTCAATGGAGAAAACCCGCTCGTCATGCAAGTCGAAGCTACCGGTTCGGCTACTGTACTGGCGCGCATTATTCATCTGGTTGAATCGGCTCAGGGTTCAAAGGCCCGCATTCAGCGCCTGGCAGATCGCATCGTGCCATGGTTTGTCGCCACCACCCTGACGCTGGCAGCGGCGACCTTGTTCTACTGGTGGACGCAGGCTGATTTTGATACCGCCCTGCTGGCTGCCACTGCCGTGTTGATTATCACCTGCCCCTGCGCGCTCGGTCTGGCCACGCCGATGGCCATTGCGGTCAGTACCGGTTTCGCCGCCAGACACGGCGTCCTGATACGCAATGGCGAAGCGCTCGAACATTTATCAGCAATCACCCATGTGGTGCTGGATAAAACAGGCACGCTCACCACCGGTCACATGCGCGTGACCGATATCCTGCCAGGCGAAGGCAGCCATGATGTTCAGGGGCAAAAAAACAGGCTGCTGCAACTGGCCGGCGCAATAGAGCGTCATTATTCTCATCCGCTGGCTGCTGCCATCTGCGCGTCCGTGGAAGCCGCCGGGCTCCCCTTCCCGGCTTGTGATGGGCAACAGCTACTGCCCGGCATGGGCATTGGCGGCCATGTAGATGCTCAGCAGATATGGGTCGGTAATCAGCGCCTGATGCGAGCACGGCGCATCGCCATACCGGATCATATGTCCAAAGCGTGTGGCGCAATTGAAGCGGAAATGGGCGTGCCCGTACTGGTCGCTGCCAACGGCGTATTGCTCGGTCTGTTACGCATCGAAGACCAGTTACGCGATGGCGCGGTCGAACTGATTGCCAGCCTGGGGCAACGCGGCATCGGCATCACCCTGCTGACCGGCGACTCAACCGCCGCAGCCGACCATTTACAACAAAAACTGACCGGACAAACAACCATACCTGTTGACGTGATTGCCAACGTCCTGCCCGAGGACAAGGCGAACCAGGTCGCCGCACTGCAACAGCGCGGCGAACATGTATTGATGGTTGGCGATGGTATCAATGATGCACCGGCGCTGGCGCAGGCCGATATCAGCATTGCCATGGGCAGCGGTACGGATGTGTCGATGGAGTGTTCGGATATCGTACTGATGGGCAGCGACCTGGGACGTATTCCGTGGGCCATTCGACTCGGCGGACGCGCGCTCAAAACCATCCGCCAGAATCTGACATTATCGCTGGCCTACAATATTATTCTGGTGCCTGTAGCCATGGCTGCATGGGTCACACCGGTCTTTGCCGCGCTGGCCATGCCGGTGAGTTCATTGCTGGTCATCGGCAACGCCATGCGAATCAGGCGGCATATGCCGCGATAGACGATCTGTCATTTTCCCCCTGTGAGATGGCAACATAAGAAAAACTCCGGCGCTGCAGGGAGGGGGAGGGGGTTCAGCGCCGGAGCTATCTGCTTATTTCAAAGTATTCAGGAATGCGACCACAGCATCGGCAGCTTCACCGCACTTTTTCTGCTTGCCCATCCGGGTTTTGGCATGATCATCGCCAGTCAGGG